>JAFUOR010000053.1 GCA_017481825.1 Clostridia bacterium | reverse complement strand
TACTCGTCCAGGGGCTGCAGGATGTTCTGCGCCAGAACGGTGTTCTCGGAGCCGGACCACATACGGGCGATTTCGCACACGGGGTTGCCGGCCAGCACGGACAGAACCAGCTCGGAGCGGGTGTCCTGAGCGTACTGCACGTGCACGATCTTGACGTTGTGCTTCTCCAGCACCGCCTTTTCAGCTTCCAGACGCAGATAACGCTCAGCCTCATCGGTGATGGCGTAGGTGCCGGTGGTTTCGTCGATGAAGTTGGGGTCCTGGCCATTGACCCAGTGGGTGCCCCAGCGGATGATGGTAGGCTCCTCGGCGACAACAACTGCGGGCATCATGGTCAGCAGCATGGTCAGCGCGAGCAGCAGGGCGGCAAGCTTTTTCATAGGGGATAGCCTCCTCTCATATGTGTGAGGCAATAAAGCAAACTTAATACAGCGAAAAAAGGGTAAACCGATTCCAGTGTGTGAATTTTGCGTATGCCTCACGATATTTTTCATTTTAACGATATTTGGTCAATTTGTCAAGAGAAAAACATCAAAAGTTGGGGGGGGTGCACAAATGTCAAAATCGTTTTCGTGTCAATATTGCGCCAGTTATCTAAAAATTGCGCAAGAAAAAGCAGCGCATGCGTGTGCATGGCTGCTCCGATAGGGCACAAGTTGATGCGGATATCTTATGTGGTCGTGGCATTCTTGGAGAAAGCGGCAACACACTCGACCCCGCTTGTCCAGCAGAACATATCCACCGCCTGAACCTTGTCCAGCCGGTAGCCGCCCTCTGCCAGCAGTGCGGCGTCGCGGGCTTGCGTTGCCACGTTGCAGGAGACATACACCACCCGGCGCGGGGCGGCCTTTACGATGGCGTCGATGACGGCGGGTTCGACGCCCTTGCGGGGTGGGTCGATGACGATTACGTCCGGGCGAAGACCTTCGTCCACGAGTTTTGGCAGCACATCCTCGGCGGCGCCGCAGCGGAAATCCGTGTTGGCGATGCCGTTGCGCAGGGCGTTTTCCTTTGCGTTGTCGATGGCCTGGGGGACGATCTCGATGCCGAGCACTGTCTGGCAGTGCCTGGCCATCATGAGGGAGATGGTGCCCGCGCCGCAGTATACATCGCAGAGGCGGTCGGTGGGGCGCAGCTCGGCAAAGTCCAGGGCCGTCTGATATAGCACCTCCGTCTGCCGGGGATTCACCTGGAAGAACGCTGCGGGCGACAGATCAAAGGTCAGCCCACACAGCACGTCCTTGAGGGTTGATTCGCCGTGAAGCGTGCGGAATTTGCGGCCCAGAATGACATTCGTACGCTCGCGGTTCTCGTTGAGGATCAGGCTGACCACGCCCAGCGGAACAAGGGCGTCAGCCAGTTCGGTAGCCCTGGGGATGGAGCTGCCGTTGACTACGAGGGTCACCATGGCCTGATGCTGACGGTTGACGCGGATGACGATGTGGCGCACGAGGCCGGAATGCGTTTCTTCATGATAAGGCGCCACGCGGTTGCGCTTCATCCAGTCCAGCACCGTGCGGCAGATGTCATCCGCCGGCGGCATAGCATTGGGGCAGCGGTCGATGGGAATGATGGCGTGGCTGCGGGGGGCGAAGAATCCCACGCAGGGTTCCTCTGTCGTACCGCCCACAGGAAGGGCGGTCTTGTTGCGGTAGGCGCTGGGATCATCCATCCCCAGTACGGGAGGAACGGTCACATCAAGATGCCCGATACGGCGGAAACAGTCTTCCACCTGCTGGCGCTTGGCGCTGAGGGTGGCCGCGTAGCTCATATGGCGGCAGGAGCAGCCGCCGCAGCGCGGATAGACGGGGCAATCCGGTGTGCGACGTGTGGCGGAAGCTGTCTGCGGTGGTTCCTCCAGCCGCCCAAAGGCGTAACGGCTCTGCACCTTCACGATGCGCACAGGTGCGGTCTCGCCCGGCAGCAGGCCGGGAACAAACACAGCCATGCCCTCGTGGCGGCATACGCCCTCCATATCAGCGCCCAGGGTATCGGCGGTCAGGGTGAGGATATCGTTCTTGCGCATCATAAGCGCCTCCGTTGATTCGTGATGATGGCTTATTGTAGCATGGTGGGCACCCTGTTGGCAAGGGCGGATGTGTGCATATAAAGTGGAAGAGAAGTTTCGTGTCGCAGAGGATCAACCTGAGGTTGAGATGACTGGAGCAGACCTCCATGGATTTGCTATTGCCACAATGAGGCGGATGGGTTATGATGGTGGAAAAGAAATGCGAGGTGGCAAGGTGTGTTTGACATGAAGCAGGCAGGCATGAGGATGGCGGCGCTTCGCCGGGAACGCGGCCTGACACAGGGCGCGCTGGCAGCGGTGCTGCATGTCAGTCCTCAGGCAGTCAGCAAATGGGAGAATGGGCATACGATGCCGGAAATGTCGCTGCTGACAGCATTGTGCCAAGCACTGGGCTGCACGGCGGATGCTATTATATATGAAAGAAAAGCGGTGCGTCATGGTGCGCGCTTTGAGCGTCTGCTTTTGCCAGCTGCTCCAATTGCGGCATTTTCCGGCGCCAAATGGCCGCGCAGCTTATCAAAGGCGGCGCTGATGTCCTCGGTGAAACTCTTTATGGGGCTGGAAGAACGTCGCGATGCGGCAGGCCGGCAAATCAACGATGACGCGGAATATGTCCTGCAGGCGGCATGCACGGGCATCGCCTTCGGATATTCCTGGGCACGGCAGGCGGGGGAGAATGAAGGCTGGGCGCTGTATGGTCTGCGGTGTGAAACGCATCGCAGGGAGGATTGCACCGACGGAGAGTTCGTCCAATTGGCACGGGAGAACATCGACAGCGGCTATCCTGTCATCGTTCAGCCCCGTGCCTATGAGGATACGCTGCTGGCTGTGGGCTATGCGGATGATGGATGCGTGCTGAAGGCCCTGGCGTTTCTGGATGGCGATGATGAAAAGAACTCGGTTATGTCGTTTGAGGGCCTGAAAGGCTATCCTGATTGGGCAGCAAATGAGGTGGATCTCCTCTGCCTGCGCCCGGCGGAACGCCGCACTACCGTAGAGGAGGCCTGCCATCAGGCGCTGCGTGATGGGTACGAACTGCTGATGAATACCGTTCACCATGATGAATTGCCGCTGGTCGGGTATGGATTGGTGATCTACGACAACTGGATCCGGCTGCTGGAGGAGGAGAGCCGGGCGGGATTGCCGGGTATTGCATGCATGTACCCGCACATCTTCATACACTACGAAGGCAAGCTGCGGACGAAACAGTTTCTGGAGTATTGCGGTCATGCCATACCGGATATCAACCAGATTGCGCTGCGCCGGGCAATCATTAAATATGAAGAAATCGTTCATTTGTGTGAGCAGATGATCCCTCATCTGGTTACGGAAAAGCCTGCAACAATCGAGGCAGCCAATGCGCAGCGCCAGCAGTTCATCGCGATGCTGCAGCGCACCCGCGAGCTGGAAAGCGAGGCGTTGGCAGGTTGGCGGTTTGCGATCTGATTGGAGGGGCGAACGTTTACAGAACAAATTTGCGTTGAATGTTCGGAATTTAAGCGGGCAAATGAAGTGACATGCTGCCTCTCTGTTCGGAAAGAAAAAAAGAATGAAAATTAGTCATAAAAAATGCAAAAAAGGTGTTGACAAAGGGGCGGAAGTTTGATAAGATACACAAGCTGACTCGCGCGGCCTGAAGCCAAGCGGGGCGGCCTGAACCTTGAAAACGATACAGAACAAAGAAACGCAAACAAGAGACAGTAATTCCGAATGAG
>JAFUOR010000052.1 GCA_017481825.1 Clostridia bacterium | reverse complement strand
GCTTGGCGCCCTCGGAACCGTACTTGAGCATGGCGCCCATGGCGGTGTCGCCGTCGATATTGGCGTTCTCGCGCTTGATATCGCTCTCGCGGGCCGCGGTGTTGGTGATATCGTCATAAATGCGCATCAGGCGCGTGTTCATCTCGCGCACGCGGCTGCGCTCAGCGCGGTAGAGGATGTAGGCCTTGGCGCTGCGCACAAAGCCCTTCTCGATCAGCACGCGCTCCACCGTGTCCTGCACCTGCTCAACGGTGGGGGTACCGGAGATGTTCTCGTCATTCTCCATCTCCTGCACCACGCGCTCGGCAAGGATGGCGCTGGTCTCATGGCCCTTGGCGCTGCCGGAGGCCTTGAAGGCGGCAAAAATGGCGTGCTCAATCTTATCGCGGTCGAAGGGGACTTCGCGTCCGTCGCGCTTGCGGATGTTAAGGATACTCATGGAATGGCTCCCTCCCTGAATGCTTTTGCAACCCGATGCGCAGCGGGTTACGCGATGTAACTGCACATCGTATAAATTGTATGAATGCCATGTGACAGGAACTATATCTTGTGTCCTTCCTGCCGTGCGTAAGCCATCATAGCACCTGTTCGCCTATCTTGTCAATGCTATATTTGGTATAATTGATTGAAAAGTGCTTCAACCCCTTGTGTTTGCTGGAAAAGAAAATTTTCACCTTTTTTCGTGCGTTTTGCCCAAAGCGTCCGAAAACGCTCAATACCTGTAAAACTCGCCTTTTGCCCTTGCCACGCTCCGCGGTTGATGGTATAATGTTGTAGACCATTTTCGACATGTGGTATGGAAAGGAACGATACGATGCGTATGATGAAGCGGATGCTGGCGCTGCTCCTGGCGCTGCTGACCCTGGGCATGGTGCCCGCGATGGCAGAGGTCCAGCGTTCAGATTTGCTGGATGCGGCGCTGTCCATGCTGGAGGAAGGCAATGTCTTCCTGGAGCGCTACAACGAGATCACCGGCGCGAATATTCAGGCCCGGTTTGAGCTGGGTCTGCCCTACTTCTTTGGCGGCAAGCACGATGACATGATCAACGGCGAGGCCCGCGTATTCGCCCGCGAGCCCCTGTATACCAAGCGCGAAATCTGGGAGCAGACGCGCTTCTACGACAAGAATCAGTACTACCTCTACGGCTTTGACTGCTCCGGCTTCACCCAGTGGGTATACAGCGAGGTGGGCTATCCGGAGCATCCGCCGCTGGATGAGATGATCAACCAGTGGGGCAAGTACCAGAACAAGAACCACGTTTACAGCCACCGCAAGGGCAAGGAGATGCCCTCCTTCGACCAGCTGGCCGCCAACCTCCAGGTGGGCGATCTGCTGGTGGGCAAGAACCGCGCCCGCCACGTGATGATGTTCATCGGCACCCTGCGGGACTTCGGCTTTACCGAAGAGGAGCTGCCTGAACTGGCGCCGTATCTGGACTACGCGCTGGTCATCCACTGCGGCCCGAACCTGATGTACGGCCCCCGCATGCAGACCTTCCTGGACGCCCACGCGGATGATTCCTATTACGACGGCGTGAAGACCCCCGACGGCGGCGTGGCCGTGAGCCTCATCGGCGTCCCCTTTGAGGACGCCCCCCATCAGGAGCATGTCGATATCACGGATTTCGCCTGGTTCGAGATGCCCGATGGCTACAAGCTGACCATCTGGGATCTGCCTGCCTGCACATCCTTCTGCTGGTTCCGCATCAACGGCATCTGATACAGGGCATAGCAAAAGCCTCCGCATGAATCATGCGGAGGCTTTTCTGTGTTACGCGCTCTGCTGCCCATCCAGCTTCGTCATGGAATCGATCAGCGCCTCTGAGGCGTTGGCGAAGAAGCTTCCCTCGCCCACCTGCTCGGTCAGGCCAACCTTGTCCAGGAAGGTGCGCACGCTCTGCTGCACGCCGCAGATGGAGATGCGCACGCCCTGCTTCTCAATGGCCGCGCAGGTCTCCATGAGGGTCTGTACGCCGGAGATATCCGCCGCAGGCACACCGCGCATGGAGATGATCAGGTGCCTGCACGCCTTCAGGTCGATGGCTTCCATGCCGCGCTTGAGCTCGCCGCAGTCGGCGAAGAACAGGCTGCCGTTCAGGTAGGTGATCAGGATGCCGGAGGCCTTCTCGTCCGTGAAGGCCACGCCCATGCGGTTCAGGCGCACCACGCGCTCATGATCCACATGCACGGTTTCCACCTTGAGGTGGGCGGCGTTCCAGACAAACATGATCAGCGCCGTGGCAATGCCGATCACGATGGCGATGGTCAGGTCGAAGACCACCGTTGCCGCCATGGTGATGGTGAACTGCGCAATACCCGTCCAGATTCTGCGGGAGAAAATGGTTCTGATGCCGTGCCACTCATTCATACGCCACGCGGTAACCATCAGCACACCGGCCAGGGCGCTCAGGGGCAGACGGGACATGACGCCCGAGAGCAGGAGCATCGCCAGCAGCAGCACGATGGAGTGCACCGCGCCGGAAATGCGGGTCTGCAGACCGGACTTGATCGCCACGGAGGTGCGGGCGATGGCCGCCGTGGCAGGCACGCCGCCAAAGAAGGGCAGCACGATATTGCCCACGCCCTGGGCGATCAGCTCGCGGTTCGCATCAAAGCGCTCGTCCTTCATGCGGGAAGCCGACGCACCGCACAGCAGGGACTCAATCATGCCCAGCATGGCAATGGAAATGATGGGGCTGGAGAGATTGGTGATCATATCCACATTGATGGCAAACAAATCCAGACGGTTCTCCAGCATGAGGCTGCGGGGAATGTCGCCCACCTTCGCAAGGCTGTCAAAGCCCGCGACCTCAGTGATGACCGTCGCCAGGATGATCGCCACCAGCGAGCCGGGCACCTTCGCATTGAGCTTCTTGGGCCAGAAGATCATGAACAGCACCACAAACAGGCCGATCACCACCGCCTGCCAGTTGGGATGGAAGCCCACCTGCGTGTAGCTCCACAGCTTTTCCAGCGCGCTGGTGCCCACGCTGGTCGTGCCAAAGAAGTTATCCACCTGGCCCAGCGCGATGATGATGGCAATGCCGCTGGTAAAGCCCATCACCACGCTGGTGGGGATCAGGTTGACCAGCTTGCCCAGCTTGAGCACGCCCGCCAGCAGGATGATCACACCCGCCGCCAGCGACGCCACAAACACGCCCTGCAGGCCATACTGCGCCACGATGCCGATCAGGATTGCGGACATCGCGCCTGTGGGGCCGGAAATCTGGAAGGATGCGCCTCCCAGCAGACCGATGATCAGCCCGCCGATGATGGCCGTAACCAGACCCGCCGCCGCATCCGCACCGCTGGACACGCCAAAGGCCAGCGCCAGCGGCAGCGCCACCGCCGCCACCGTGATACCGGAGAGGATATCCTTCGTAAGCTTGCCGGCATTATAGCCCTTAAACTCCTGCTTCAGATCGGAAATGTATTGCTTCACCATGTTCCCTATGCTCCGTTTATCTTTTGATTTGGTGTTCTGCATGCAAAACGCCGACGGTTATTATACGCCCGATGGAGACAATTGGCAAGGGGGAATGTGCAGAAAATCAGGACAACCCTTTCGAGTGCGGGCCTCCGGCAGGCAGGGGCTCTACCCCTGCACCCTGCTCAGGGATCTTCGCTCCCACATCGCTTGTCACTTTCGCCTACGGCGAACTCCCCCTTGGAGAGAGCTGTCAGCGTAAGCTGACTGAGAGGGTCTCTGCGCATCCGCAGACGCACCCCATTCCTTCCCCAGTATGATGAGGCTGCGGCTCCGCAGAGCCGCCACCGGCAGCAGATTCCCAAAGGCACGCACGCCCAAAGGCTTTCTCCACATACAAAAACTCGCCCGCTGCATCCCCATCGGAACACAGCGGGCGAATATTTGAGCATCTTACTGCTTGGCGATCTCCACCAGCTTGGCGAAAGCGGCAGCGTCATTCACAGCCAGGTCAGCCAGCATCTTGCGGTTGACGGTGATGTTCTGCTTCTTCAGGCCATTGATGAAGGTGGAATAGCTCATGCCATTCAGGCGAGCAGCGGCGTTGATACGGGTGATCCACAGGGAGCGGAAATCACGCTTACGCAGCTTACGGCCTTCAAAGGCATAGCGAAGGGAACGAGCAACCTGCTCGGACGCGGCGCGGTACTGCTTGGACTTTGCACCCCAGTAGCCCTTGGCCAGCTTCATTACCTTGCGACGCTTCTTCTGAGCGTTCACAGCTCTCTTAATACGTGCCATTTTTTAGTATCCTCCTTGCCAGCTAACGGGCTTTGATTACTTGTAGGGCAGCAGCTTGTGGATGGTACGGGCTTCAGCCGCATTGTCCACGATGCCGTCAGCGCGCAGGTGACGGGTGCGCTTGGTGGTCTTCAGGCGGACCTGGTGATTGGCGTTCATCTGCTTATGCTTAACAATACCGGACTTGGTAAAGGAAAAGCGCTTGGCAGCACCACGGTGAGACTTCTGCTTAGGCATGGTATGTCCTCCTTCCAAACTGGTAGGCTTTATCGGTAGGGGGATGCTCTCGCATCGCCACCGGAGGCCTTACTCCTGTGCGGTTTCCTGGTTATTCTTATCGCGGGCCTCGCGGGCGGCCTTCTTCTCGGCGAAGGAAGCCTTGGCGGCCTTGGGCGCCAGGATCATGATCATATGGCGGCCATCCATCAGCGGGCGGCGCTCCACAGTGCTCACGTCCGCGCAGCGCTCGGCAAAATTCTGCATGACCTTCATACCGATCTCGCTATGGGTGATCTGGCGGCCACGGAAGCGGATGGAAACCTTCACTTTGTCGCCATCTGCAAGGAACTTCTGCGCCATCTTCGCCTTGGTGAGAACGTCGTTCTCCTCAATGGTCGCGGACAGCTGAACTTCCTTGATGGCCACGACCCGCTGATTCTTCCGGTTATCACGCTCCCGCTTCGACTGCTCGTAGCGGTACTTGTCATAGTCCAGCAGCTTGCACACGGGCGGCTTTGCCGTAGGCTGGATCTTCGCCAGGTCCAGGCCGCGTTCCTCCGCCAGCTCCAGTGCCTTATGCGTAGGCATGACGCCGAGCTGCTCGCCGTTCTCGTCGATCAGGCGAACCTCTCTGTCGCGGATTTCTTCGTTAATCATCAGATCGAGTGCTATGTCCATACACCTCCCAATTTTGTTGAACCCCGCGCTCCGCTCCATACAACGAAAAAGCGACGGGCGCTTATCCCGTCGCTGTACATGCATACGATCTTCCTTCATCAAGAAAGACGCCATGTTACCCGGCAGCGTGAGCCACACAAGGTGAGAGACGGGCAAGCCTCTACTTCAAACACATGAAGTATACCACGTCTCCCCTCCTCTGTCAACCCCTTTTTCAAATTTTCTCGCCAGGGGGACAGGGCGCGAACCTGCATCCACGAAGAGTCTTCGCGCCAACATCGCTTGTCGCTTTCGCCTTCGGCAATCTCCCACTGGGGAGGCATTCCGGCGCGCTGCCTGCTCTCCCCTTTTCGCGATGCAGCTGACTGCCTTCGGTTGGGGCGTTTCTCAGGGCACGCGACCTTCAAAAAAGAGCGCACCCGCCACACGGATGCGCCCTGAAAAACAATGCAATTACTTGAGAACCTTCTGCATCAGCTTGATGACGATGAAGAACAGGATCAGCACCAGGAACACGCCAGCCAGACCGCCGGCAGTCACGATGAGGCCCTTTGTCATCAGGGGCATGCTGGCGTAGGAGATAGCCTCCTCAGCAAAGGCGGTACCCACGAGCATCAGGGGCAGAAGGACGGAAATCAGCTTCTTCATGATTCTTCTCCTTTCTTAGCCGCCGATCAGCATGGACACCAGGGTGATCACCATGCCGCCAGCCACGATGGAGCCCAGCTGACCAGACACGTTCGCGCTGGTGGACTGCATGAGGATGAAGTTGCTGGGGTCATCCTTGAGGGCCATCTTGGCGATGACGCGGGAGGACATGGGGAAGGCGGAGATACCGGCAGCGCCGATCATGGGGTTGATCTTCTTCTTGCGGAAGATGTTCAGGAACTTGGCAAAGAGCACGCCGCCCACGGTATCGAAGATGAAGGCCACCAGGCCCAGGCCCATGATGAGCAGGGTATCCACCTGCAGGAACTTGTCAGCGACCATGGTACCGCCGATGGTGATACCCAGCACGATGGTAACCAGGTTCGCCAGCTCGTTCTGCGCGGTCTTCGAGAGGCGCTCCAGCACGCCGCACTCGCGGATCAGGTTGCCGAACATGAGGGAGCCAACCAGAGGCGCACTCATGGGCACGATGATGCCCGCCGCGATGGTGACGATGATGGGGAACAGGATCAGCGTGGTCTTGGAGCAGCGCTCCTCCTGATAGTCCATGCGGATCATGCGTTCCTTCTTGGTGGTGAACATCTTGATGAAGGGGGGCTGAATGACGGGCACCAGCGCCATGTAGGAGTACGCGGCCACGGAGATGGGGCCCATGTAATCCTTAAGCTGGAAGTGGTTGGCCACAAACAGGGTGGTGGGGCCGTCCGCCGCGCCGATGATGCCGATGGCGGAAGCCAGCTTCATGATCTGATCGGGATCGGTCTCACCCAGCAGGGCGGGGATCAGCAGCAGGCTCAGCAGGAAGGTGGCAAAGATGCCGAACTGGGCCGCAGCACCGAAGAAGATCATAGAGGGATCCTTCAGCAGGGGGGAGAAGTCGATCATCGCACCCACAGCAATGAAGATCAGCACCGGGAAGAGCTCATTGGCAATGCCCGCGTTGAACAGCACGGTCAGGAAGCCGGCCTCACCCAGCGCGGAGGGCGCCATCGCGCCGGTGATGGCGTCAATGGCCGGAGGCAGGTTGGCCAGGATGCAGCCAAAGCCAATGGGCAGCAGGAGCGTAGGCTCGTAGTCCTTCTTGATGGCCAGGTAGATCAGCACGCCCGCAATGATGAACATAGCGAGGGTCTTCAGACCTTCCACCGAGGCCAGATAGACCACGCCGGAGAACAGCTCGGTCAGAATCTTCTGGAAATCCATGGTCTCAATCCTCTCTGAAATATGATGGGGATGCTGCATACCGGCAGCGGGAAGGCCAGAAGCGTTCTGAGAAAAAAAGACCCATGAACAGTCTATGCAACACTGTCCACGAGTCTCATCATTTCAAGCTGCACCGGGCACAGGGCCGGATTGACGATGCAGCTGCACATACGTATCATATGTACCGATTACTCCCTCTGGCGTCGTGCTTCATTATAATTGGTAGAAACTCCTTTGTCAAGAGGAAAACAATCTAATAGGAAGAAAGGAATGTCAATCCTTCAAAAAGAGTGGCCGGGAAGACCTTTGTTCCCGGTCAGCGACGGAGCGCAAAACGCAAAAAAGTGGCCGCAGCCACTTTTTTGACGCATTAGTCCGCAATGCGGATATCGTTGACCAGGTTGTACAGGTCGTGGCGGAAGGTATGCTTCTCCTTCAGCGCCTCCTCAATGCCCATGTGGAACACGCGGCCCTGACGGGTGCCGATGACCTGGTTGGAAATGCCGTCATGCAGCAGCTTCACCGCCACATAGCCGGCCTCAAAGCCGAAGGCGCTGTCCTTGGCCACGGGGAGCGCGCCGCGCTGGGTGTAGCCCACCACGGTGGAACGCACCTCGATCATACCGCACATGCGCTTGAGGATGGAGGCCAGGCGCTCAGCGCTCATGGGCTCGCCCTCGAAACACTGCTTGCCATGGCTGGTCAGGAAGCCGTACATATCAAAGGGCTTCATGGATTCCCAGCAGCCCTCTGCCAGCACGACGGTGGCACGGGGATTGCCCTTGCCGATCTGCTTGTTCAGCCGGGCAGCAACCTCCTCGATGCTCCACTCCACCTCGGGCACCACCACGATCTCCGCGCCCGTGGCACAGGCAGCCTTCAGGGCCACATCGCCGCAGTGACGGCCCATGCACTCCACCACGTGGGGACGGTCATGGGAGCGGCTGGTGGCACGGATGGAACGGATGGCCTCAGTGCACACCTGCACGGCGGTCTCATAGCCCAGGGTCATCTCGGTGTAGGCCAGGTCGTTATCAATGGTGCCGGGGATGCCGATGCAGGGGATGCCCAGCTCGCACATGCGCATGGCGCCCTGGAACGAGCCATCGCCGCCGATGACCACCAGGCCGTCGATCTCCATATCGTGGAGGGTCTTCACGGCCACCTCGCGCCACTTGGGGTCGAGGAACTCGGTGCAGCGCGCGGTACGCAGATAGGTGCCGGGCTGGTCTGCAATATCCAGCACGGTGTCCAGCTGCAGCTCCTGCAGGTCGTCATAGATGCTGGTGGAACGGCGCAGCAGGCCATTGTAGCCGCGCTTGATGCCTACCAGCGGCATGCCGAAGCGCGCCGCATTCTTGGCCACAGACATAATGGCCGCATTCATGCCCGGCGCGTCGCCGCCGGAAGTCAGAACGCCGATCTTTCTCATGATGATCTACTCCTTATCCAATGAGATGGTGCGCATCAAATGCACACCAGAATTGTCCGCATTACAGTATATCACGTTCCCGTCAACCTGACAAGAGGCAGTAAACGCTTTCTTCAAACGTTTTCGCACAATTTCTAATACAAATCCTATCGTGAAAACAAAGCGCTAAAATCGAAAGGAAATAGTTTGCGATTTTCTTAATGTATACTACTTTACTAATAGAAGTTGCCATTTCTGAGAAACACATATATTACAAAAGGAAGATTTTATCTGTTTGCAACGGCGATTCTCCCGTGCGTTTGTTGTACTGGACATGCCGCAGAACTGCCCGGCTTTTGCCCTGACACATATGAAACAGACTTTCATTATGCTGATTGGCGTCCTCTTGGTGAAAAGCTTCTTTTCAACCATCCTGGTCATATTACTGCAACAACACATCGCGTATATGATGAAGCAAGCGAAAAGAGGGATTGCAGCGGCCCACCCTGCGGTATTGTCATGAAAACGGTGAACTGTTTGTTGCAATGGATTCAAATCGCTTCTATTTGGCTGCATCATATGAATCAGAATTCATCTTTGGTCTTGCCCCCTGTCTGGACGGCTTCATCGTTTTGACAGAAAACCCACACGGTCAAAGCAAACTTTACTATTGTGTACCAGAGCAACAACCCCTGCAGCCCACGCTGCCTCCTGGGAGCAAGAAGAACAACATTGGCTGTTGCCTGCCCTCAACGGAATAACCTCAGACGAGGAAGGTAAAATATGGTTCTCAGGTAATGCCCGATCCTCAGACATTGTCAGCAGCCGCGATGTACTGCTGTGCGTTGATTTTTTTGAAAACCAGTTACATGTTATCCAGTCTAATACGGTATTTCCTCGCAGATGGTTGCCCCAGGCAGAGACAGCAGTACTCATGCAGCAGTATGAAGACGGACGTCTTTCTCCCGAACAATTGGCGGCACAGCTAAACCGTTTGATGCATGCAATACAGCAGGAATCGCTCCCCTGCCCCTTCACAACGCGTCCAAAATGATGTATAATAACCTCGGTTAACGCCGACCGTAAGGTCGATTATCCTATCAACCGGAGGGATTTTATCATGAACACCCCCATCCGCAAAACCAAGATCGTCTGCACCATGGGGCCGAACCTGTTTGAAAAGGGGCTCGTCGCCCCGCTGATGCAGGCTGGCATGAACGTGGCGCGCTTCAACTTTTCCCACGGCACCTATGAGAGCCACAAGCAGTATCACGATGAGGTGTGCCGCATCCGTGATGAGCTGGGTCTGCCCGTGGCGACGCTGCTGGACACCAAGGGCCCTGAGGTGCGCGTCCGCACCTTCAGGGAGGGGCGGGTCACGCTGCATGCGGGCCAGACCTTCACCCTCACTGCGGACGAGGTCGAGGGCGATGAGCATCGCGTATCCATCACCTATAAGGATCTTCCCCAGGATGTGAGGATCGGATGCAGCATTCTCATCGATGACGGCCTGATCGGCATGCAGGTAGAGAAGATCGAGGGCAATGACATCATCTGCCGCGTCAACAACGGCGGCGTGGTGAGCAACAACAAGGGCGTGAACATCCCCAACGTGCATCTGTCGATGCCCTTTATCAGCGAGAAGGATCACAACGATATCCTCTTTGCCATCGAAAACGGCTTTGACTACATCGCCGCTTCCTTCACCCGCAGCGCGGATGACATCATGCAGATCCGCCACATCCTGCAGGAGAACGGCGGACAGGCCATCAACATCATCGCCAAGATCGAAAACATGGAGGGCGTTGAGAACATCGACGAGATCCTCCGCGTGGTGGACGGCGTGATGGTCGCCCGCGGCGATCTGGGCGTGGAGGTTCCCCTGGAGGACGTGCCTGCGCTGCAAAAGGAGCTCATCCAACGCGGCATCGCGGCGGGCAAGCCGGTCATCACCGCCACGCAGATGCTGGAATCCATGATCAAGAATCCCCGCCCCACCCGCGCCGAGGCCACCGACGTGGCCAACGCCATTTACGACGGCACCAGCGCCATCATGCTCTCCGGCGAGACCGCCGTGGGCGCCTACCCCGTGGAGGCCGTGCAGACGATGGTCAAGATCGCCCTGCGCGCCGAGGCGGATATCAAGAACATCCGCGGCTTCTCCCGCGCCAACACCACCTCCACCGATGTGACCAACGCCATCTCCCACGCCACCGTCACCTCGGCCCATGACCTCAACGCCAGCGCCATCATCACGGTGTCGAAGTCCGGCTCCACGGCGCGCATCCTCAGCCGCTACCGTCCCGGGTGCATCATCGTGGGCTGTACCACCAGCCCCACTGTGTGGCGGCAGCTGGCCCTCTCCTGGGGTACGGTGCCGCTGATGATCGGCGAGGAATCCAACACGGACGACCTCTTTGAGCATGCGGTGGACGCCGCCGTTGCCGCCGGTATCGTGCGTGACGGCGAATTGGTGGTGCTCACCGCCGGCGTGCCCCTGGGCATCTCCGGCACGACCAACCTGATGAAGGTACACGTCGTGGGCCATCTGCTGACCAGGGGCGCGGGCCTTCACGGCGGACGCATCGTCGCGCCATTGTGCGTCATCCGCGATTTCCAGCGGGACGCCCATGAGTTCGACCCCGGCGATATCATCGTGTGCAAGCAGACCACGGGCGATATGTTCGCGCTGCTGCGCAAGGCGTCCGGCCTTGTGCTGGAGGACCCCAACCCCGAGGGGCACGGCGCTATCGCTGGCATGACCCTCGACATTCCCGTGGTGATCGGCGCACAGCACGCCACGGACATCCTCAAATCCGGCGCGGTGGTCACGCTGGACGGCAAGAAAGGAACGGTGAGCGCCAATGACGCAGGGGATCTTCATTGATGCGGACAGATACGCCACCGCCAGGGAGCTTCACCTGGCCCTGAAAATGATGCTGGGCCTGCCGGAGCATTACGGCTGCAACGCCGACGCGCTCTACGACTGCCTCTCCGAGCGCAAGAGCTGCACGGTGAACCTGTGCATCCTCACCGAAGGTGAAGGCGAAACGGCGGATGCGCTGAAAAAATGCAGTCGGGTCATCGAAGACCTGGGCGGCGAAGTTGTTCGCCTGTAAGCTGAATCTGTATATAAAGCGGCTCCTGCTGTGTTTGCATACACAACAGGAGCCGCTTTTTCACTTACCCTCAATGCAGTCCAGGCAGCGTCCGCCGTAGATCCGGTCGCTGCGTTTTTTGCATTCCGTGCAATAGCTTCCATAGCACAGGTAGCACCATTCTTCTCCGTTGACCGTTGCGACGTAGTCCTCTGGGTTGCTGCGTCCGCAGATGGCGCAACTGCCCGGGTCCATGAAATCATCGCCCTCGATCGTCCATTCAATGAGCGCCAGCACGCCCCAGAACAGCAGCACAAGGATGACGCCGATCCGTGTCCTTGCTTTTTCTTTCATCCGACACCTCCGTTACCTGCCCTACCGTTCTTTCATATCATTATACATCCGCATTTTTCCTCAGTCAACCTCGGCATTGCTTTTTCCGGCAATCCGTGGTATCATAGGTTTGATCCCATCACGAAAGGATGTTCTTATTATGCGTTGTTCCTGCAAGGAATGCGGCGTCTATATGGTGCAGGCGGACGCGCCCCATCTGGGCTGCGTGTGCCCGGAGTGCTTCTACCGCTGCACGGATTGCCTGGGCACCAACACCGTCGTGAGCCGCGAAAGCCTCAAGGCGCTGGCCTTCGATCCACGCTTCAACCCGGATAACCTGGCGGCGAATTTCACCCGCCAGCCCGAGGAAGACGATGCGTACTGACCCCTCCCGCCGGGTCATCCTCCACTGCGACTGCAACAATTTCTATGCCTCCGTGGAGCTGCTGGAGCACCCGGAGCTGCGGAATCAGCCCGTGGCCGTTGCAGGCGACCCGGAGGGACGGCATGGCATCATCCTGGCGAAAAACCAGATTGCCAAGAAGGCCGGTGTGCAGACCGCCGAAACCATCTGGCAGGCCCGGCGCAAATGCCCGGGGCTCGTTCTGCTGCCGCCCCATCATGAAAAGTACGACGCCATGTCCCGGCGGGTGAATGAAATCTACCTGTCCGTGACCGATCAGGTGGAGCCCTTCTCGGTGGACGAAAGCTGGCTGGATGTGACGGGCTCCCGTACGCTCTTTGGCGACGGGATGACCATCGCAAACGAGCTGCGGCGGCGCGTGCGCGAGGAGCTGGGCATCACCATCAGCGTGGGTGTGAGCGACAATAAGTCCTGGGCCAAGATGGGCAGTGATTATAAGAAGCCCGACGCAACCACCCTCATCACCCGCGAAAACGTGGCGGAGCTGCTCTATCCCCTGCCCGTGCGGGATATGCTCTTTGTGGGCCACGCCGCTGCGGAAATCCTGCAGCGCCACGGCGTTGCTACCATTGGCGCACTGGCAAATACCAGCCCCACGCTGCTGAAGAAGTGGCTGGGCAAGCAGGGCGAGAGCCTGCACCAGATGGCTAATGGGCAGGATGACGCCCCCGTGCGCCGCTGGGGCGAGGGCGACCCTGTGAAGTCCGTGGGCAACAGCCTGACCTATCCCCACGACCTGGTGGGACGCGACGCCTGGCGCGCCGGACTGATGCCCCTGTGCGACAGCGTGGGCGCAAGGCTGCGTGCCCAGCACCTCAAGGGCCGCACCGTCACCGTGCAGATCAAGGACACCAACCTGAAGGTCATCTCCCGGCAAAGGACGCTGCCCATGCCCACCAACCTGACCAAGGTGCTCTTTCAGGAGGCACTGGCCATCCTGGACAGCTGCTGGTCCCCCCGCGCGCCCATCCGCCTGCTGTCCGTCACCGCAAGTACCCTCTGCAACGAAAACGAGGCCACCGAAGCCCAGCTGTCCTTCCTGACAGAAATCACGCCGGATGATCCCCGCCAGGCCAGGCTCGAACAGGCCGTCGATGGCGTCCGGAGGCGCTTCGGCAAAAACTCCATCTCCCCCGGCACCGAACGCGTGGAATAAGGGCAATTGGCGGCCTCGTCCGTCACCGCGCAAACGCGGCGGTACCCTCCCCAGAGGGGAAGGTTAGGAGCGGAAAGTCTTTTCGTCCTCTCTCACCCCGTACTCCTCCGCAGGAGGGGGGCCGCCTCCTGCTGCCGCAAGGGGATACGCAGGCCGCGGGCGACGCGAGGCGACCACAGGGGGAGCCGACCCAAAGCGTGACCAACAAAGTACCACAGGATTACATCCTCTCAACAACCACGCGCGCACAACCCCAACCGAAGGAACGCAACCAAGATCGCGAAACGGGTGTCCAGAGGTTCGAAGACCCTTTGGCAGGTGGAGAGCAGCGCCCTGGCCGTTCCTCCCCCGATTGACGAGCGTTCGCCTTTGTGATATAATGGTTGCTGCTTGCTGATGTGGTGGAATGGCAGACACCGGGGACTTAAAATCCCCTGCTTCGGCGTGCGGGTTCGAGTCCCGCCATCAGCATGGAAGATAAGTCATCCGAACCGGCTGCTCGTGATGAGCGCTGGGGCGGATGATTTTTTTGTGCGGCGAAAACGCCTCCCACCAAAGCGGGAGGCGCTGCTGTGTCAGTTGTTCATATCCAGGTTGATGCAGAAGGCGCGGGAGAAATCGAACTGGAACACGCCGATGACGCCTTCCGGTTTGATCTGGGTGGGATCGTAGAAGTTGGACGTTTCGTCCCACTTGATGTTCAAATCGACCACCGGCGCCAGGTACAGCTGCTGGGGCAGTTCGCCGGTGATGGGGCCGAGCTCCATGGTGAAGCGGTAGCCGCCATCCTTGCTGAGCTCGTCATCCCAGATGGTGCCGTTGTTCAGCACGCGGTTGCCCACGCGATCCACCAGTCCCAGGCCATTTTGCAGCATGCGGAGGATTTCGTCGTCATCGCCAAAGAGCAGGCCCTCCAGCATGCCGCCTGCATGCGAAAGCTCAAAGCTGCTGATGACCAGACGGCATCCATCCTGGGTGTATTCCGGCTGGCTGATTTCAGCGCTGGGAATCATGGCGGCGCTCAGATCCACCTCCAGCTCCACCTCCACCGTATCCACCAGCTCTGCCCAGCCCATCTCTTTGAAGGCGGCGGCATAGACGTCCGAGGCGCGCTCGGCGGGGCCGTAGGTGAGGTTGTACTTGCGGGGACGGAACAGCCACAATTCGCTCAGGCCGTTTTCGTCCGTCACCAGGCAGTTCCTGGTCTCGGTCACGTTCACGCCCTCGAACTGCTTGTAATCCACCAGCTGCGGCGCATTGATCGGCCGCCAGATGGCCATGGCCACCTTCAGGGTGGCTTTTTCCCGGGGCAGCGGCTGCATGCCGGCGTACTTTCCACCCTCGTCCACCTCATGGGTGAAGGCAGCCTTGTTGTACAGGCTCTCGCTCAGGGGCATCGGCACACCGTCCACCTCGCCGCCCAGCAGCACGCCGGCACTGCCTGCACCCTCCAGGGTCAGCCTCCCGATCCTGTCAAGGCTGCTGCCGTTGAGCCACAGGCCGTCCACCGTATACAGCAGCGTTTCCGACGTGGGGTTGGCGACGGTGAAGGCCACGTGCAGGGCATTGCCGTCGTAGAGAATCTCGTCCACAGAAAGCGTTCCCAGGGGGGTAACGGTGGTTTCCTTGGGCGTGAGGATATGGTCGATCACGTCCTGGGGGGCGTTTTCATCCGAGCCGTAGAGTTCATCGACGATGCTTGACTGTACCAGTGCAAATGCGACGCTCAGCGTCAGCATCATCGTGACCAGCACCAGTACAAATGAAACAGACAGTTTCCTTTTCACGCTTGGTTCCTCTCCTTTAATCTGCGCCATGATCTGACGCTTTCGATGCGCCGGAAGCTGGCAGCTGGAGATGTGTGCATTCAGGGCATTCCTCAGTTCGTGTTCCTTCATGGGCACGCTCAGCCTCCTTCCATTTCCAGCTTGAGATGTTGTTTGGCCTTTTCCAGTCTGCGATAGACTGCCGATCGGGTAATGCCAAGGGTCGCCGCAATTTCATCCGCTGACATGTTGTTCCAGAAAAACAGGATGATGACCTCTCTTTCCTTCATGGGCAGTTGCCTGACCAGGTGGATGATGTCCGTATCCGGCTCTTCCGGTGCGGCCAGCGGCAATTCCTCGGGCGAAAGGCGGTGATCGATATGCCGCCACCAACGGCTCCGATGATAGTCGTGGCAAAGGTTGACGGCAACGCGGATCAGCCAGGCTTTTTCTGATTCCCGCTGATAATCATGGCGCTTCCAGGCCTTCAGGAAGGTCTCCTGAACAATGTCCTGCGCCATGTCGTGATCGCCCAGAATCAGGCTGCATACACCCAGCAATACGCCGGAATAGGTTTCCAGCAGGCGAATCATCTCTTCCTCTGTGACGCCCGGTACCAAGGCCTCACGCTGCATCCGCCTCACCTCCTTCACCCATAAGACGGAGTTCGTACCCGATTTGTCGCGTGAAAATGAAAAATTCAACCGAAGACACGCAAGCAAGATCGCGAAAAGGGGTTCGCAGGGGCATCGCGCCGGAACGTCTCCCCAGTAGAGCGTTCGCCGTAGGCGAAAGTGACAAGCGATGTTGGAACGAAGACCCTCTGGCAGGATGCAGGGGCAGCTTCCCTGCGCGCCGGAGGCCCCACCATTGACATCCCCCACCAATCTGTATACAATACAAGCAGAGCCTTTACGCAATCCAATGAGAACAGGAGCACACCCATGTCCACCATTTTGCTTGTTGAAGATGACGCCGCGCTGCGCAGCGGCCTGACGGAGCTTTTCACCCGCGAGGGGTACGATGTCAATTCTGCGGCGAATGCTGCTGAGGCGCGTCGGCAGTTTGCGCCCACCGTTGATCTGATCGTCCTGGATGTGACGCTGCCCGATGGCAACGGCGTGGCCCTGTGCCAGGAATGGCGTCATCAGGGCGTTACGACGCCGATACTGTTCCTCACCGCAAAGGACGAGGAGTTTGACGTGGTGCGCGGATTGGATGCGGGCGGCAACGATTATGTGACCAAGCCCTTCCGCATGATGGAGCTGCTCAGCCGTATCCGGGCGCTGCTGCGGCGGAGTGCGCCTGCGCCGGTCACGGCCTCCGGCGAGCTGGAGATCGATCAGGCCCATATGCAGGTGCGGCGCAGCGGCGAGATCATCCCGCTGACGCTGACGGAATACAGGGTGCTGCACATGCTGGTCAGCAGCCGCTCCATCGTCACCCGGGAGCAGCTGCTGGAGGTGCTGTGGGACGACGGCGCGAAATTTGTGGATGACAACACGCTGTCCGTGCACATCAGCCGGCTGCGGGAGAAGATCGGCGCGCAGCACATCAAGACGATTCTCGGGGTGGGATATCAATGGTTGGCATGACGGTCACGGTGATCGCGCTGTCCCTTGCGCTGCTGACGATGACGGCGCTTTTCCTGATGCAGAAGCGCAGAATGGCCAAGCTGGCCGAGCAGGCGGAGGACTTCCTGGTGAATCAGGGGCCGCCTGCTGAATTCTCCGTGCGGGAGGACTCCCTCGCGCCGCTGCACAACGCCGTGGCGGAGCTGCAAAACCGCCTGCTGCTGGCAAAGGAGCGCCAGGCCGAGGAATGCCGCCGCACCAGCGACCTGACGGCGGACATCTCCCATCAGTTGAAAACGCCCCTGGCATCGCTGCGCCTGTACTGCGAGATGGACGAAAGCGCGCATCTGCCCCAGCAGCTGACGCAGATTGAGCGCATGGAACGGCTGATCCAGTCCCTTCTGCGGCTGGAGCGGCTCTGCGCAGACGGGTACGAGTTCACCTTTGCGGAGCAGGAGGTTTCGGGCATCGTCCGCACAAGCTGGGCAGGGTTGTCTGCGAGCTTCCCGACGTGCCAGGTGGAGGTCACCGGCAGCGCGATTATCCGCTGCGACGAGAAGTGGCTGAGCGAGGCCTTCACCAATCTGCTGAAAAACGCCTGCGAGCACATGCCGGAGGGCGGCACGGTGCGCGTCCGCATGGAAACGACGGAGGCGGCCTTCTTCTGCACGGTGGAGGACGAGGGCGGCGGCGCGTCCGCGAAGGACTTGCCGCACCTGTTCGAGCGCTTCTACCGGGCGGAGGGTTCCCCCAGCAGCGGCGCGGGCATCGGTCTGGCCATCGTGCGGGAGATCATCTGGCGGCACCATGGCGCGATCAATGCGGAGAATACCGCCAAGGGGCTCAAAATGACCGTCTCCATCCCGCTGATGAAAATGATCAGGACATAATATGAAATCCCCGGCCACGGATGATGCAGTGCATATTTCCGGGGCCGGGGTGTCTGTGTTTATTCTGTATCTACATGATCTTCCATGTGGATCGGCACACTGAACAGCTGCTTGTAGTAAGCATGGCTTTCCGTTCCGTCTTCGGGAATATGATACACGTATTCTCCGATGCGAAGTGTCAGTGTCCGGTCATCCTGAGACAGCCCATTCTGATAACCGATCATATTGGCCCGAACTTGCCTGTGAAGATAGCCCTCATCATCCTTCCACAGCGGAATTTCAGTGAAGTTCCAGAAATCTACGGTTGGTTCTCCCTGGCCAAGCTGCAGGTGTGTTGCATAGGAATTGAGCTGGCGGAGAACAGGCATTTCATCTTCGCCGACAGGGTTTTCACAGACCAATTCAACGGTCGTATACACACCAAGCGGTGTGCGGACAGCCTCGATAATCTCCAGAGAACACCCTGTCAAAGGCAGCGCTCTCTGCGCGGGATATAGAAGCTGCTCTGTACATACTGGTACAGTTACATCAAAGGACAAAGTGAGTCGATCATAGTCAAAACCATCAGCCGGAAGATTGTCTCCTTCCAGCGTATTCCATGCCGGGATCAAACCAGATGTTGTACCGTTCCATCCGGACAATACATTGTTATCATCAAAGCGGTATGCGAAAACCAGACATTGAGGCGCCACAGCCCATATGCCCTGCTCACGCAGCCTTGCAGCTTCCGCATGAAGATCCGCCGCTGATGCGTCCACAGGATCGGTGAGAATGATGACCTCCTGCTTTGGCCTGGCGACTCTCAGCGTTAGTTCAACACGAATCTTCTCTCCCGCCTGAACCGGCTGTTCCAGTTGGAATATCTCGCAGCTTTGATGAAGGGTCTCCTCAGGCTGTAACCACAGGACCTGCAGGCCGTTACTCTGGATCCAGTGGGATTGTCCATTGGTGATGAGCTCTTCAGCTTGGATGTGAACGGGCAGAACATCTTCATTGGCCCGAAGTGTCCAGTCCAGCACCAGCGTCCGGCCATCGGTGAGTGCGCTTGTTACCTCCAGCGTCACGCCGCCAGCCTCCGCGCTCTGGTTCACCGGCACCAACAGGCTTTCCAGCTCCGGCTTTTCCTGACCATACAGGGCAAGGATAGCGTTCCAGTTCAGCACCGCAGCGGCGGCTCCCACGGACACAAGCAGCAGCACCATCGCCAGCACCATGGCGACGGACAGTTTTCTCTTCACAACAATCGTCTCCTCTCCTTCGGGCAGGCCGGAAAGAAGGCAATCCATGCGGGCGGCAAAATGCTCCGGCATGGGCTCGTACATTTGCTGCAAATCCCTTTGCGTGATGCGTTTCATCCCAGCTCCACCTCCTCGTTCAGCAGCTTTCCCAGCGCCTTTCGTGCACGGAACAGCCTGCCCTTGAGCACCGTCACCGTGACGCCCAGCGCCTGCGCCGCTTCCTTTTCGGACATGCCCTCCATGTATTTGAGCAGGAGGGGCAGCCGCAAAAGCTCCGGCAGCGCATCAGTGGCGTCCCGCAGCGTGGAATCCGGCAGATGGCAGGGCCTTTCCGGCAGGGTTTCTACCGGAAACACACGCAGGCGCTGGCGCTGGATGCTGCGGCATTCGTTGATCACGATCCGGGTCAGCCAGGCGCGTTCACAGCCGGGACGCGCCTTCGCCCGGGCCGTCCAGGCCTTCAGCAGCGCCTGCTGCACGGCGTCCTGGGCATCCTGATGCGCATGCAGAATGCTCAGGCTGATGCGGTACAGCCCGTCCATATACGCCTTGCACAGCGCAGTAAAGGCAGCTTCGTTCATACGTTCCTCCATGGAGAGTAAGAAGATCTTCACCCATTATAACGCATCAGAGCACTGAAAAGTTATATCCATCATGAAATATTTACGCCGCTGCACCCAACCTTACGAAATCGTAAGGTAAAAGTCACGTGAAAGTAAGGTTCATCTGATAGAGTGTAGCTGTAAAGGAGGTACATACCATGGAAATCATTCGTTGTGAGCAGTTGAGCAAGATATATCAGTCGGGCGAAAACAGGGTGTTTGCGCTGGACAATGTGGATCTGTCCATCGAGCAGGGCAGCTTCACCGCCATCACCGGCCCCAGCGGCAGCGGCAAGTCAACCATGCTGCACCTGCTCAGCGGCCTGGACGCCCCCAGCAAGGGCACCGTGCTCTATCAGGGCAAGAACCTCTACGATTACAAGGACAATCAGCTGTCCGTGCTGCGCCGCCGCCGCTTTGGCTTCGTGTTCCAGAGCTACAATCTGGTGCGGGAACTGACGGGCTGGGAAAACATCCTGCTGCCCGTGATGCTGGACGGGCGCAAGGCCGATGAAGCGTACCTGAATCAGATCGTTGACATGCTGGGCATCCGCGACAGGCTCTCCCACCTTCCGGGGGCGATGAGCGGCGGCCAGCAGCAGCGCGTGTCCATCGCCCGTGCGCTGGCGAACAAGCCTGCCATCCTCTTCGCGGACGAGCCCACCGGCAACCTGGACGGCAAGTCCGGCCGCGAGGTGCTGACGCTTTTGCGCCAGGTGAGCCATGAGCTGGGCATCACGCTGGTGCTGGTGACCCATGACCTGAACGTCGCCGAGCAGGCAGAACGTATCATCCAGCTGGAAGACGGGCACATTGCCCGCGACACCTTGGAGGGAGGGGCACAGACCCGACTACCCGCCGACATTGGCCACAATGGCGGTGGTGTAGCCAGCGCCCGTCCCCATGACGGGGAAGGGCCGGATGGGGTGGTGCAGGCATGAAGCGCCTGACCATCAACCGCATCGCCAGCGCAGGTCTTCGGACAAACCGCAAGAGCTACATCGCCCTGGCTGCGGGCATCTTCCTTTCGATTTTCCTCGTGACGGCGCTTTGCCTGTGCGTGGATGGACTGCTGGCGCGGCGCGAGGCTGAGGTTACCGAGCGCGTCGGCTATGCGGACGTGATTCTCTACGACAAGCCCGCCACCACCCAGCAGCTCATGCAGACCGGCTATTTCAGCCAGATGACCGAGCTGTACATCACCGGCACCGTTGCGGACAGCACGGTGACCATCGGCTATGACAGCCCCGAGGGTGCCGCGATGCTCAACCGTCGCGTCATCGAAGGCCGCATGCCGGAAACCCCCGGCGAGATCGCGCTGGAGGAAAGCACGCTTTCCAAGCTGCGCATGGAGGGGGAAATCAACGATACCATCACGCTGACCATCGTCCCCGTGGACGGCACGGCGGAAACGCGCACCTACACCATCGTCGGCTTCCTTGCCGAGCAGACGGACTACCTCAAGGATCAGATGTGGGGCCATGGCTTCAGCTATAAGCCCATTGCCTCCATTCTTGTGGGCGCTCAGGAGCCTGCCTTTGCCACAGGCCGCACGGACATCCAGCGGCTGGCGACGCTGCGCCCCGGCATGACGCTGGCCCGCTTCCTGAACGAATGGAACTGGGAGCCGGCCGAGGATCAGGATATTGAGTTCAAGCTCCGCGGCATGAACATTGGCCTGAATGATCAGGGCATGGCGGTGTTTTTCCCGCAGGACGCGATTATGGCGGATGCAGAGCTGAACAGTCAGCTCCTGCTGCTGGGTATCCTGCTGGGAAGCCTCATCCTCGCCTGCTGCGTAGGCATCTCCAGCAGCATGGAGGCGACCCTCGCCCATAAGAATGAGGAGATCGCCATGCTTCGGGCGGTGGGCGCGACGAAACGGCAAATTCGTCGTATCTTCGGGCGCGAGGCATGGCTGCTGGCACTGACGCTCTCGCCCCTGGCGGTGCTCGCGGGCTGCGGGGCAGCCATCGCCGCAGCCGCCATCGCACCGGACGTGCTGCTGTTCCGGCTGAATCTGTGGGTGCTTCTGCCAGTGGCGGCGCTGTCCGTCACGGTGGTTCTTCTGTCCTCCATGCTGCCGCTGCGGCGGGCGTCGTCCATCCTGCCCCTGAGGGTGATGCGCCCTACGGCTATACTGCGCCGCATCAGCCGCATCCGGGCAAAGAACAGCTTCAAGCCTGCGCGGCTCATCGCCAGCCGTCAGCTGATGCTGCATCCGCTGCGGCCTGTGGGCGCTGCGCTGATGGCGGCGGTGATGCTGATGGTCATCTGCCTGGGGGCAGGTCTGGCCTTCTTCGCAGCGGACATGGAGCAGCCGCAGGCGGACTTCACCCTCGAGGGAGATGGCAGCTACGGCGTACGCTTCCATGATTCCTTCGACTATATGACCCTGACCCGCGCCGATCTGCAGCAGCTGGCCAGCCTGCCCGGCGTGACGGGTGTGCAGCCCCGGCGCGCGCTGACGGTCAATATTCTGACTGATACGATCACGAACTACCTGAAGCCCTCACCGCAGGGCCATACCAACGTGCACCTGCTGACTGACGAGGACTGGGAACGCTACCTCAGCATGCCCGGCTCAGCCTTTGAAGGTTTTGACATGCGGGAATATCACCGGAGGGAATACGCCAAAGCCCGCGAGCAATTCGGTGTGTCGCAGGAGATGGTGGTGTTTACCGTCCGCGTACTGCCGGTAGACGCGGCAGCCCTTGCACCCTATGTGGTGGACGGCTCTATCGACATGGAGGCCATCAACGCGGGAAGGGCAGTCATCGCTTATGTCCCAACGGAGTATGGGGCGACTACGGATGGCGATGCATGGTCAACCTTCAACAAGCCGGAAGACAGTATCCACCTGGACTATGTACATAAAAACGACTTCTTCCATGCCGGACAGACGCTGACTCTCATGCAAAATTACTACGGCCTTGGCGCGGGCGAGCAGGGCTTACCGGACGCCTATGACCGGTGCGAAAGCATCATGCTGAATGTGGATGTCTGTGCAGTGATCGAGAGCCGGACGCCTGCCTACAGCCGCATCTACGGCGGCTTTCTCCTCACCACCGAGGAAGGTGCGCACAACATGGGACTGTATGTGGGGCGGTTGAACTCTGTAGACATGACCGTGGACGGCAGTGTTACTGGACAGGCAGAGGAAGCGCTGGAAAAGCGCATCACCACCATTGCACAGCGCGGCGGCTTCACGGTGGTCAACAACACTGCCGAGGCTCGGGCCGAGCAGGCTGCAGCCAGACGGCTGATCGTAGTGCTGGCGGGCGCGGGCGTGGTGTTCTTCGCCATTGCTGCAGCGATGATCACCGGCAGCGTCAGCAGGCAGATCCGTGCAGATCAGCGTGGTCTTGGCATGCTGCGCGCCGTCGGCGCGGATGACAAGGTGCTCTTTGCGTGCTATCAGGGGCAGGTGTTCATCAGCATCGCCCTGGCGGTTCCGCTGGCTGTCATCGGCGTGGGCGCGATCTATCTGGGCGGTTTTGTGGAGACCCTTCCGCCCGGCGCGCTCGTGGTGAGTGTTCTTTGCGCATTGCTGCTGCTGGCGTGCTGCCTGCTGAGCCTGCGCGGACGCATCCGCGAGGTGCTCAAGCACAGCATTGTCGAAAATATCCGGGAGATGTAATGCTCATGAAACGATTAACGATCAACCGCATTGCCTCGGCGGCTTTGCGGACGAACAGGAAGTCCTACGCCGCGCTGGCGGTGGGCATCTTCTTGTCCATTTTCCTCGTGACGGCGATGTGCCTTGGGGTTCACGGCCTGTTCATGGCCAGCGACGCCAAGCAGAAAGCGCGTCTGGGCTCGCAGGATGCATTCTGGCTCTCCTGCGAGGTTTCCGACGCTGATCTCATGGCCACCGGCCTTTACAGCGAGATCGGCCATGTGTACATTCCTGCCACCTACAAGCCGACCTCATCCTCTGTTGGATACTACGATGAAAAGGCGGCAGAGTATCTGAACCGCAGCTTCATTGCGGGGCGTATGCCGGAAAGAAGCGGCGAGCTGGCTATCGAGGAGGGCGCGCTGGCACGGCTGCGCCTGGAAGATGTGGGCGTGGGCGATGAGATCACGCTGACCCTTTCCCCGGTGCAGGGCGCGGACGAAGAACGCACCTTTACCATTGTTGGCGTCATGAACGACCAGAGCGCTGCCATGCGCGGATACACCACCTACGGCAGCGACACCAACCACTTCCCGGAGCTGCTCATCCACCCGGATGATGCAGTCTTCGCCACCGGCAGCATGGTGCAGCACAAGCTGTTCACCTTTGCAAAAGGCGTGACGGCCTATCAGGCTCTGACCTATTACAGCTATACCGACGAAAACGGGCGGACATGGTACGGCGATCTGAACGTCTTTAGCGTATATGACAGCCCGACCAGCTATCCCTTCGAGCTGATGATGGTCGATGCTGACGTGCTGATGTACTCGGCGTGCATTGCATTCCTTGTGGGCGCATTGCTCCTGGCGACCTGCGTGGGCATCGCAGGCGCGATGGAAAGCCAGCTTTCCCGCAAGACAGCGGAGATTGGCATGCTGCGGGCTGTCGGTGCGACGAAGAAGCAGATTCGCCGCATCTTCGGGCGTGAAGCATGGCTGCTGGCGCTGATCGTGTCCCCGTTGGCGGTTGCGGCGGGCTGCGCGGCGGCATGGGTGCTGTCCCTGCTGGTGCCGGAGCACTTCCTGTTCCGTCCGACATGGTGGCTGCTGCTGCCGGTGCTGCTGATCTCCGTGATGACGATCCTGCTATCGGGTGGGCTGCCCCTGCGACGTGCCAGCACCATCATGCCCATGTCCGTCATGCGAGACACCGACATGCTGCGCAGGCTCAAGCACATCAGGCCCAGGGAGAACTTCTCCCCCGCGCGGCTCGTGGCATGGCGGCAGCTCAGCATCCGTCCGACCCAGCTGATTGCCCCGGCACTGTTGATGTGCCTGATGCTCATCGTCGTCAGCACGACGATGTATTCCGCATCGGAGTCCATCCACCGTTACGCTGCGCAGCTGCTATACGAGCGCCCCGGCTTCTCGCTGTATAACAGCAGCGGCTATGGCAGCGGATTCTACGATTACATCAGTGAGCAGCAGCTGACTGCCGGTGATCTGGCGCAGATTCGCAGCCTGCCCGGCGTGAAGCGCGTGGAAATAGTGTCCTCCATCCCCGTGGCGCAGGAGCTGGGCGAGACAGTGCCGGTATACTGGCAGCCGGTCTATCGCACGCGTGAACACAATGGCTACACATACTCAAACAACCTCGGCAACGGACATCAATACCTGCTGCCCGAAGAAGTGCGGCCTGAAAATGTGCAGGAGATGATTACCCAGGCCGGGTACGACGCCAGCCGCCAGCACCTCGGCATAGAGGGGCATCTGGGCAACAGCATCCGGCTCAATATCGTTGTGATCGACCCGGCGGAAATGGCGCAGCATGTCGTCAGCGGCAGAATTGACCTGAACGCCATCAACGCAGGCCGCGAGGTGCTGGTGTTCGCACCGACGATCTATTCCTTCCTGACAGAAGATGGCTCCATCAACTCCATGCGTGGCAGGTCGGACGCCTGGCTTGAGAACCGCCTGAACGATCCCAACACGACCCTGCTGGCGGCCATCGAGAACGACGCCTATATCCCGGGGCAGGAGCTTACACTGCATTACCTCTGGACAACCGAAACAGGATACCTGCCGACCAACTACACGACGGATCAATACCTTGCAGCCTACGGGCAGATGGAGCACGTGCAGGCAACGGTCACCATCGGCGCCGTGATCGACGGCGGTGTGTTCGGCGGCGATGATATCGTTATCCTGACTACCGAACAGGGGCTTGCCAACATGGGGCTACCCATGACCCGCGTCTCTTCAATCGAAATCTATACTGATGACCTGACCTTGGAGGAAGAGGAAGCGCTGGAAAAGCGCATCATCGCCATTGCCCAACGCGGCGAGGGTTACGAGGTCACCAACCTGCTGGCGGGCAACCGGGAAGGTCGGCAGGAGGACATGATGCTCCTGCTGCTGCTGATCGGTGTGACGCTGATCCTGATGACGGTGTGCATTGCGCAGGTATCCGGCAGCGTGTCTCGGCGAGTCCGGGCAGATGCACGGATGATCGGCACCCTGCGAGCGGTGGGCGCGGATGAGCACGTCATCTTCCGCTGCTACGCAGGGCAGGTCATCATGAGCGTACTGATCGGTGCGGCTGCAGGGCTGCTGGTCTACTGGTTCGGCTTCTGCAGCATCCCCTATGTCATGCAGTTCAGCGGAACCGCTGTATATCCGGCCATCGCGGTGCAGCTGCTCTTTATCGGTGCGACCATGGGCGCATGCCTGCTGCTGCTCCGTTTACGCATCCGCGACGTGACGCATCATTCCATTGTCGAAAACATCCGGGAGCTGTGATCTATGAAAAAAAGATTTGCCTTGCTGTGCATGACAGCCTTGTTCCTCATACCCACTTTCGCCCTCGCGGAGGGCGCTATCACCCTTGATGAAGCCGCCGTGTTCGGCGACATGCCCTGCTCCTGGCAGCAGGGATACGAGCCCGTCATCACCGGAAACACGCTGAATGTGCATGTGCCCTTGCAGGTCAGCGGCGTATCCGGCAAGGTGACCGCCGCGCTGTATGTGGACGATGAAGCCGCCTCCCCGCTGAAAACCCAGGGCGTATCCGCCGCAGCCTACCGGGGCGATAGCGGCACGTACAACACCATCATCAAGGCCACCCTCGTCAGGGGCCGCGTAAACGGCGATTACCCCTGCACGCTCATCTTCACCGGACAGGGCAGCGACGGCACAGCCATCCGCGGCGAATACCGCTTTGTGCTGCACATCCGCGACGGACGCATGCCGGAGGAGTCCCTCCGCCCGGTGATCTCCGATGTGAAGGCTGATTTGCGCGTCGGAGAGGACAGCGCCCTGACATTCCTCCTCACCAACCACAGCCGTCACGCCGACCTGACCAGCCTGACGCTGCGGGTGACGGATGCATCCGGCGATATCCTGCCCGCAGGGACGGATGTTCTTCTCCTGCCTGACATGGCGGCAGGCGATGTACAGACCATATCCATCCCCCTGAAGGTGAAAACCAATGCCGCCGTTTCCCTGCACACGCTGAAATTCGACCTGAGCTGGACGGCTCTGGACACCCCCGGCACCTGGACGGAGAGCTTTACATTGCCCGTGCAGCAAACCCTCCGCCTGGAGCAGGGCGGCGTGCAGCTGGCGACAACTCTCCTGCAGGGCGAGATGGCGACGCTGACCGTCCCGCTGATGAACCTGGGCCGCGCTGATCTGAGCAATGTCATGGCAACGCTGACCCTGCCGGGCATCACCGAGCGGCAGAGCGTCCTTGTGGGGACGCTCGCCCCCGGCGAAACCAAGCAGGCCAAGCTGACCTTCATCCCCGGCCAGAGCGCGCTGGGGCACTATGAGGGCACGCTCACCATTACCGGCGAGGACGCCTACGGCAATACCGCCGCCATGACCCTTCCGGTGGAAACGACGGTGGAGGAGCCGGTGACAATCACGTTGAACGCCGATGGCACCCAGGAAGAAAAGGCGCAGACGCCCCCCTGGCTGACCATCGCCCTGGGCGCAGGCTGCGGCCTCCTGCTGCTGGTGTGCATCATTGACGGCGCGGTGCTGCGGCGCAAAGTGCGCAAGCTGGAAGAGGATCGACTGTGAGCCGATACACTTATGCGTAAACTTATTGCTGCGTATACTGACCATGAACGCTATCCTGCCCCGCAACAGGCTGTTGCTTTACTTTTCGCCTCATCCGTGCTATCCTGTACCCGAACAAAAGTACGCAAGGAGGCTTTCCCATGGAATTCAAGGATATCATCGTCAAGCTGCGCCGAGAGCGCGGGCTGTCGCAGGACGATCTGGCTGCACGGCTCTATCTGACCCGCCAGGCCATCAGCCGCTGGGAGAATGGCTACGCCATGCCCAACGTCGAAACCCTCAAGGCGCTCTCGACGCTGTTTGACGTATCCATCAACACCCTGCTGGGCTCGCCACGGGAGCCCGTCTGCCAGTGCTGCGGCATGCCTCTCACCGATGCAGATATGGCCCGCGATCCCGATCATACCGTCAATGAGGATTACTGCCGCTACTGTCGGGTAGACGGCACCGTACAGTACCGCACACTGGATGAAATGGTGGATTTTCTGGTCAAAGGGCATTTTATTCCCGGCATGAGCGACGAAGCCGCCGAGGCGTTCTACAGGGAGCAGCTGCCAATGCTGCAATACTGGCGTGAACAGGAAGCGCAGGCATAAAAACAGGGGCAGGCCATTCAGGCTTGCCCCTCAGCGCATCGAAAATTTCCTGGTTACGTACCATCAAATCGGGTCGAAAATCTGTCAACTGCCAGTTGTGCCCGCCATTTTCCCCCGCTTTTCTTGAAAAAGCAGCGCCCGAATGGTAAAATGGTCACGAGGTGACAACCATGATTGAGCGCGATAACGAGCGCATCCTGACGCTCATGAGCGAGTACCTTTGCTTCACGCCCTGCGCCATCGGAAGGGCGGACGTGGCAGCCCTCGCCGCCGAGTGCGGCATCCCAGCCAACGAGGCCTACATGGCACTGCTGGCTGCCCATTGTGACCTGGACACGGCCCGGCCCGAGGACGCGCGGCTCTACCGCACCTACTTTCCCCGCATGATTCACCAGCTCTCCCCTGCCCCCTTCATGGCAGACGCCTACATGCGCACCGTGAAGCCCTCCGGCAAGCAGTCGGGCCGGATTGATCTGGCGGAAGAGACCGTGCAGCCCATGGAGCTGTTCGTGGAGGATGACTTTCTGGTGGACGGGGATGGGCGCATCTTCCCGCAGCTGGGATGGTTTGAGGAGGCCTTCTCCTTCCCCGCCATCCGCGAGGACGGGCGCGTCTGGATGACCGTCACGCCCAATGAGATCAACACCATTCAGCCCGCCGTGCGGGAAAGTCGCGGCAAGGTGCTGACATATGGGCTGGGCCTGGGGTATTACGCCTTCCACGCCCTGCTGCAACAGGATGTGAGCAGCGTCACGGTGGTGGAGAAGAACCCGCAGGTGATCGATGTGTTCCGGCAGACGCTGCTGCCCTTCTTTCCACGGCAGGGGGATCTGCGCATCATTGAGGCGGACGCCTTTGAGTACGCCGAAAAGGTCATGCCCGGCGAAGGCTATGACACCGTATTCACCGACCTGTGGCACGATGTGGAGGACGGACTGCCCCTGTACCGGCGCATGAAGGCCCTTGAAGCACCCGGGCCAAAGTACCTGTACTGGATCGAAAAAACGCTTCGTTGCTATTTGTGATGCCTTGCGGCGCGGCGTCTGCGGGTGGGCAGGGTCACAGTAAGGGCAACGCTTCGGCCCACCTTTCGCTCGGTGACCGTCGCATCCACGCCCGCATCCTTCATCTGCGCGGCGATATCGCGGATGGCATTGAGGTACGGGCGATGATCGCGAATGAGCGTGATGATGCGTCCCCGGTGCGCCGCGCGCTGGGGCGGCTGCGCCGTTGCCCGGCGCAAGATGGAAGCAATGAGCAGCTCCGCATCGCGAATGCAGAGGCGCTCCCGGGCAATGCGGTGGGCAGCGGACAGGCGGGAGCGCTCCGGCAGCGTCAGCAGCGCCCGCGCGATGCGCTCCGGCACATGCTCCGCCATCAGGAGCGTGCGCAGCTCACCCTCGATGACCGCCAGGTGCATCCGCGCTTCAATCTGCTGCACCGTCAGTCCCGTTGAGCGCGCCATGTCCATCATGCTCATGCCGGCGCTGGTGTTGAGCATGCGCAGCACATCGGCATCCTCCAGGTAATGCAGCCGCTGGGACGCCACTGCCGCCAGCATGTGCGTGCACGTCGCCTGGGAGAGCATCTCCCGGGGCATGGGCGGGACATGAGGGCCAGGCTGCCGCCCGCCGGGAAACGCGCGCAGCGAATCGTCGTAGTTCATCGCAGATGCTCCTTTGCATGGAAAAGGTACAATCATTCAAAATGACTATACACAAATCCCCCGCACACGGCAAGCAGAATCGTTCGACATGATTCCAGCCGTCCACGGGGGATTTTTCTTTGAAGAAGCAAGGCTTCTGTTACTTTTTGACGTTTGCGCCCAAGGGCGACTTGCTGGGCGTGCCAGCTTTGCGCGGATACTGTCGAGCGGTTTTGCCGCTCTTGCTGATGGGCAGGAGCAGATGCTGCCACTCCCGGCCCGGGAAGGCCACCGGGATGGGCTCCTCCACCTTGCCGCCCAGCAGGAAGGCCGCGCGGCGACCCTGCTGCAGCTCCTCCATGAGCGCGGGGCCCTTCCAGCACAGCGCCTTGCCGCCCACGCGCACATAGGGCAGCAGATACTCCGACAGCACCGAGAGCGACGCCACCGCGCGGGCCACCGCCAAATCATACTTCTCCCGGTGCTGGGGGAACTGCGCGCCGTCCTCCGCCCGGGCATGGACGAGGGTCACGTTGCGCACATCCAGCGCGTCGGTCACCGCCTGAAGAAAGTTCAGCCGCTTTTGCTGCGCATCCATCAGCGTCACGCGGAGCTCCGGGCAGGCCAGCGCCAGCGGAAGCCCCGGGAAGCCTGCGCCGGTACCCACGTCGATCAGCGCGCCGGAGGAAGGAATCAGCCCCGGCACCGCCAGTGCGGACAGGCTGTCCACATAATGCCGGTCGATCATCTCCTCCTCATCCGTCACGGCGGTCAGATCCATGCGGGCGTTCCAGTCCAGCAGCAGCTCGTGATATTTGAGGAGCTTGCCCGGCAGCGCCGCATCATGCGGAATGCCGCAGGCCGTCAAGCGGGCAGAAAGAGCCTGTTCAGTCATCGTTTGTACTCACTCCAATGGGAGGTGCAGATACTTCTGCCCCCAGTATTTGATCCATGCCAGGGCCTCGCGGCCGTGGTTCTTGACCCAGAAGCGGAAACCCAGCTTCGTGGGCGCGCCGATTCCCGAGGCTGTCAGGCCCTGATCCTCGGCGATGGCCATCGCGCGCGGCAGATGATAATCGCTGGTCACAACCACGACGCTGTGCACGTCATGCTCCTCCAGGAGCGCTGCGGCGTTGGCGATATTCTGACGGGTGTTGTAGGAGTCAGGCTCCGGCAGGATCATCTCCTGCGGTACACCCTGCCCAACAAGGTAGTCCCGCATCACCAGGGCCTCGGGCGCGGGCTCATTGCTGCCCTGGGCGCCGCAGGTCACGATGATGCACGGGTTCTTCTGGTAGGCCTGCGCCGCTGCATCAAGCCGCCACTGCAGCTGGAGCGACGGCACGCCGTCCGGCTTCACCTGAGCACCCAGGACGATGATGGCGTCGTATTCCTCCGCCACGGGGACATGCGCCTCCTTCCAGCAGACCATGGCCACCACGCCCAGATAGGCGATCAGGCCAAGGAGAACGAAAATCAATGCAAGCTTGAGCAAATGGCGAATACGGCTGCGGGGGTGCTTCATATCAGTAGATCCTTTCGTTCAGCCACAGCGCCTCCACATCCTGCATCACCTTTTTACCCGTCCGCTCGCGCACAAGCTCCGTGATGGGCGGGATATCTCCATGCATCAAACAGCTGTAGGAGCTTTCGCCCGCCACGATGACGTGATCAAGCAGCAGCACGCCCACCGCATACAGGAGCACCTGAAGATTGCGGGTGGTTTCGATATCCTGGGGCGAAGGTGCAGGCTCGCCCCCGGGGTGGTTATGGCACAGGACGAGGCTATGGGCATTATGATCCAGCGCAGCTTCGATGATCAGACGCGGATAGGTCATGACCTCCGTCAGGCTTCCCTCGGTGATGACGCGCTGACCCAGCACATCCATCGTGGAGGACAGGGAGATCACGCAAAAGCGCTCCGAGCGCAGGCCTGCCATCATCGCACGGCAGTAGGCCTCCATGGCCCCGTGGCTGGCGAAATGGCTGTTCTCCCGGCAGACGCACTCCTGATAGCGGCGCATCATCGGCAGCAGGGCCGTGAGAAACACCGCCGTCTCCTCGCCCACGCCCTTGACGGTCATCAGCTTATCGCCGCGCGCCTCCAGCACACCCTTGAGGGAGCCGAACTTCTCCAGCAGCTCATGGGCCAGAGGATTCACATTCCCCCGGGGCTTGCAGTAGAACAGCATCAGCTCCAGCACCTCATGGTCTGCAAAGCCCGACAGTCCTTCCCGGAGGAAGCGCTCACGCATGCGGTGGCGGTGTCCTTCGTGCATGGTCATCGAATTTCCTGCTTTCTGTTCACATACATGAACGATCCAAGTTGCCCTTTTATTCCAGCATCATCGAAAAAACTTCATTCACCTGGCTGCCCAGCCGCGCAACCTCCCCCAGCACCCGCGCACGGCCCTTCTCGCTCAGGTACCAGTCGTCCCTGGCATACCCGGGCGTGGCCGTGGGGCAGACGATGAACCGCGTTCGGGGCATCGCCGCCTGATAGTACAGCAGTGCCCGCCGGGCATGGAAGGCATGGGGGCACAGGATGGCCGTCTTTGGCTCCAGGCCCATGCCCAGCAGCACATCGCGGGATCGCTGGGCGTTATCCCAGGTGTAGGTTGCCTGATCCTCCCGGAGGATGGCGCTATCCGGCACGCCATGCTTCATCAGCACCGCCCGCAGGAAGGCCCATTCCGTCTCGTATTCCTCCGGATAATCCGCCCTGTACCTTTCCGGCACACCCGCAAAGCAGCCCCTGGCCAGCGCATACCGGCCCGACGGCAGCACATAGGGCGCATAGCCGCCCCGGTAGAGCTCCGCTGCACGGATGGCATGCTCCGTTTTGCGGGAGCCGGGAATGAAGATCACATCCGCCTTCTCCGGCGCATCCTCGACAAACACGAAGTCCGTCACGGCGCGGATATAGCGTTCCGCACCCATGGTCAGCTTATCCGCCATATTGCCTCCACAGGGACAGGGCCGCCTCGCGCGTGTCCCGTTCCATGGGCGTGAGCGCCCGGACGTAGGTATCCCGCAGCTGCGCGGTGGTAAGGGGCTGCGGATGGTTGCCCAGCCGCTGCGCATTGACCGAGGCTGCCAGCGCATCCAGCACAGCATCCTCCGGGAGCGCCTTGGCGTCCATATCCAGCGCTGCCAGCAGCCCCAGCAGCAACGCGGAGCCATCCGCACCCGCAGGCAGGCCAAGGAGCTGCGCCAGCTCCTTCAGCACCGCACCCTCTCCGCTTTCCCGCAGCTGCGCCCACAGGTGCGGCAACGTCAGCATGCATGCATGACCGTGAGCATAGCCAAGGCGCTTGGTCAGCTGATAGCTCATGGCATGGGCCGCTGTGGTGCGGCTGATGCGGATGGCACAGCCGGATTCGTAGGCCGCCTCCAGCATGGCGTCCTGGGCAGCCGGATCGCCCGTGAGATATGCCGTCATGTTGCAGACAACGCCCCGGATGGCCCGTGCCGCATGGACGCGGCTTTCCGCCGTGGCCTTTACCGCCCAGTAGGATTCGATCCCCTGGGCCAGCGCATCCATCGCGCAGGCCTTTTTGTGATAATCCGGCAGCGTATCCAGCAGCGAACCATCCAGCAGCACCCCCTCAGGCAGCAGCGCGGGATGATCCAGGGAGAGCTTCTCGTTATTCACATACACCACCGCGATGGGCGTGGCCTCCGCGCCGGTGCCCGCCGTGCCGGGGATGGCGATGTGGGGCAGCACGCACTGTGCCGGAAGGTCGCTGCGCTTCACCGCGTCCTCATCCGCGCACACCAGCATTGCCTTGACGCCCTTGGCAGTATCCATCGCAGAGCCGCCCCCCAGGGAGATCAGCCCATCGCAGCCCATCGCGCAGTACATGACTGCACCCGCAGCGCAGTCCGACAGATCCGGGTTGGGATGGTAGCCGGAAAAGCAGGGCAGCGCAAGCCCCACGCGCTCCGCAAAGAACTGCTGCATGCGCTTACCGCACACCAGCAGGGGACGCTGCATGTTCAGCCGCGCCATCAGGGCCGTCAGCTGCAAATGGCACAGGCTCGTCCTCCCCCGCACGACATGTTGATGCATGAAACGCGCTCCTTCCGCATGATTTCCCTATCAGTGTACCGCATCACACACATTCTGTCAAAGAAAAAATGCAGAGACTCTTGCGAATCCCTGCATGAAATGTTATCGCTGGAACGTCCTCACACGGATGACGCCGGGCAGGCGCATGATATTGGCAATCGCCTGATCGCTGGGCAGATCGGCCATCTCCAGCACCGACACCGCCATATCCTTCTTGGACTTGTTGGTCAGGTTGGTGATGTTGATGCCCTCCGCCGATACGCAGGCCGTGATGGGCGCGATGGTGTTGGGGATGTTCTCATGGATGACCAGGATGCGCGCACCCTCGGGCGCACCCATCACCACCTCAGGCAGATTGACACTGTTGCGGATGGAGCCGACCTCCAGATAATCGCGCAGCTGCGCCGCTGCCATGGAGGCGCAGTTTTCCTCGCTCTCCGGCGTGGATGCACCCAGATGCGGAATGGCAATGACCTTATCCACACCCAGCAGATCGTCGGAGGGGAAGTCCACCACGTAGGCGCTCAGCTGACCGGAGGCCAGCGCCGCCTTCACATCCTCATTGACCGCCAGCTCGTTGCGGGAGAAGTTCAGCAGCACCGCGCCGGGCTTCATCTTGGCGATCACATTGGCGTTGATCATGCCGCGGGTCTTGTCGTTGAGGGGGACATGAACAGTCACATAGTCCGCCTGCGCGAAGACCTCATCGTCATTCGCCGCATGCTTGACCTTGCTGGACAGAGCCCAGGCGCTGTCCACAGAAATGTAGGGATCATGGCCGATGACCTTCATGCCCAGGCCATTGCAGGCAGCGTTGGCCACGATGCGTCCGATGGCGCCCAGGCCGATCACGCCCAGGGTCTTGCCGCGAACCTCCGGGCCAACAAACTGGCCCTTACCCTTTTCAACCAGCTTGGGCACATCCGCACCCTGGCCCTTCAGGCTCTGCGCCCACTGCATGCCGCCAAAGACGTTGCGGCTGCCCAGCAGAAGTCCGCACAGCACCAGCTCCGCCACCGCATTGGCATTCGCGCCGGGGGTGTTGAACACGCAGATGCCCTGCTTGGAGCACTTGTCAATCGGGATGTTGTTCACACCGGCGCCCGCGCGGGCAATCGCCAGCAGATTATCCCCCAGCACAGCCTCATGCATCGAGGCTGAGCGCACCAGCACACCATCCGGCACAGGCTCTTCCTTGGTCACGGTGTACTGATCAGCCGACAGCTGGGTGTAAATAATATCAGAAATCGCATTGAGCGTTTGAATCTTGTACATGGGTATGACCTCCTTGATTTGCGGCATGGGGAGGGAGGGCGCTGCCCCCCACCCACCATAGGCGCTGCCTCTGGATTCCGGCAGGGGGGCTGCCCCTGCATCCTGCTCAGGGGACGTTCGACCCCTAAGAACCCCTTTTTGCGATCTTGCCTGGTTGCCTTGGGTTGGGGGATGTGCACGCGTGGATGTTGAGGGCGCGAAAGTTGGCAGTCCGCTCGCGGACTGACGGATGCGGCCTCCCGCCCTCTCAGGCGTTCTTCGCTTCGAAATCCTTCATGAACGCAACGAGCTTCTTCACGCCGTCCACAGGCATGGCGTTGTAGATGCTGGCGCGCATGCCGCCGACGGTGCGATGGCCCTTCAGGTTCACCAGGCCTTCTGCTGCGGCGGCCTTGACGAAGGCTGCGTCCTTGGCCTCGTCGCCGGTGACGAAGGTGACGTTCATCAGGCTGCGGTACTTCTTCTGCGCCGTGGCCTTGAAGAGCTTCGATTCATCCAGGAAGTCGTAGAGCAGCTGCGCCTTTTCCACGTTGACCTTGTGAATGGCGTCGATACCGCCGATGGACTTGAGCCAGTCGAAGGTCAGTCCAGCCAGGTAGATGCCCCAGGTGTTGGGGGTGTTGTACATGGAGCCCTTTTCGGACTGGACGGTCCAGTTCATCAGCTTCGGGCAGAGCTTGTTGGCCTTGCCCAGCAGATCCTTCCTGACCACCGCAACACACAGGCCGCTGGGGCCGATGTTCTTCTGCGCACCGGCGTAGATCACGCCGTAGCGGGTCACGTCCATGGGCTCAGACAGGATCATCGAGGAGGCGTCGCAGACGATGGGCGCCTTCACATCGGGCAGCTCGGTATAGCGGGTGCCGTAGATGGTGTTGTTCTGGGTGATGTGGACATAATCGGCCTCGGGGTCGAAATTCGCAGCCGCCAGATCAGGCACATAGGTATAATTGTCCGCACGGCTGGAGGCGGCGATGTTCACCGCGCCGTAGCGCTTGGCTTCCTCGGCAGCCAGGTGGGCAAAGTTGCCCGAATCCACATAATCGGCCTTGCCGTTCACCATCAGATTCAGCGGGATGGCGGAGAACTGCTCCGTCGCGCCGCCCTGGAGGAACAGCACGTCATAATCCTCGGGGATGTTCATCAGCTCGCGCAGGTCTGCCACCGTCTTGTCAAAGATATCGGTGTACATCTTGCTGCGGTGGGACATCTCCATCACGGACATACCGGTCGTGCCGTAGCACATCAGATCCTTCTGCGCCTTTTCCAGCACAGGCTGAGCCAGCATCGAGGGGCCGGGAGAAAAGTTGTATACGCGCTCCATTGCGTCGTCCTCCTTATATCCTTGCGGATTACTTTGTTAATTCACTTCGTTGCAGTGGGACGTTTTTTGCCCGGTGGACCATTTTTGTACCGCGCTCCTATAGTATGCATCATATCCGGCGAAATTGCAAGCGAAATACATCGAAAGAACAGGAAATGAAGAAGCGCCCGGTTTCCCGGACGCCATCGCGTGTCATCAAAGCGGCCATGGCTGCTATTGCGGCTTCTTCACCGTCATCAGGACAAAGGTATCATGAAACACGATTTTGTTCCCCGCATCCAGCACGGCCTTGCGCAATCCGTCAAAAAACGGTTCCCGGTGTTCAGGCTCGATCACCAGATGGTCGCAATGGGTGCCGGAAAACGCAACGTACTGATCCGCCGTGAATTCGCGTCTGCCGTGGTATTCGCGCTGCTCAAATTCAGCAAAGCCATACTGCAGGCAGTCCCTGTACCGGTAGCCCCGCCGGTATTCCTCCATCGGCCTGAAATGCGCTGCATACACCTTCTGGATTTCGTTGAACAGCGCCTCGTTCGGGGTTTTGTAATCGCCGCGGGTAAGCATCATCGCCAGGGTTCCGCCGGGCTTTAAGAGGTCAAAGACCTTGGGGAAAGCGATTCCTTCCGGAATCCACTGGATGGTGGCGGCGGAATAGATCAAGTCGAATTGCTGCCCCTGGAAATCATGCGTGATGAAATCGTCCACAACGATGCTGAAATTGGGCAGATGGCCGTACTTGCGCCGCATCACCCCGGCCAGGTTTTCGCCCAGCTCTATGGCGTGATAATCGCAGCCTGTGCGGAGGATGGGCTCCGTTGCCTGTCCGGTTCCAGGACCGAGCTCCAGCACGCTCGTATCCTTGCCGATGTGCGCGCAGGCAATCAGATCGGCAAACAGCGCCTCGCTGTACCGTGGGCGGTAGCAGTCGAATTGCTCCGGTATTGTGTCAAAGATTTTTCTGAATTCACCCACTCCTTTCCCCTCCTCACATCAGCTGCCCGTGGAGCGGTAGTGCCGCACGCCCACATACCACACGCGGCTCATCAGCACAAAGAACGCCGCGCCTGCCAGCGGACACAGGAACATCGCCCATCCCGGCAGATTCACCATCGGCTGACCGATCACATAACTGACCGGCCAGTGCAGGCATAGAGCAAAGGGCGCCAGATATGTAAACAGCAGCCTCAGCGGCTTGGGGAAGATATCCACCGGATACTGGCAGGTGGTGCGTCCGCCGTAGGTGAGCACATTGACCATCTCGATGGACTTCACGGAGAAGAAGGTCACCGTGGCTTCAATCAGGAACAGCCCCAGGATCAGCAGCATGCTGCCCAGGATCGTCACCGCCAGGAGAATCACCTTTTCCGCCGTCCAAACGATGTTCAGCCAGGACGAGGCTGCCGCCACGGACGCCAGGCCCACCAGAAAGGAGCCGAAGCGCCGGGGATCAAGCTGCGAGCAGAGCACCTGGAGCAGCAGCGGCCGGGGACGCAGCAGCAGCGCGTCAAAATGACCCGCATTCACAAAGCTGGGAAAGGCCGCGACGCCGCGCCCAAACAGCTCCGTCAGGGCAAAGGTGGCCTGCATCACGCCAAAGAAGAACATGATCTCCGGTGCAGACCAGTGCCCTACCGCCTCAAACCGGGACAGCAGCACCACCACCGCCAGCAGCTCGCCCGCCGTCATCACAAACTGGGCAATCACCTGCATCACCAGCGAGGAGCGGTACTGCATCGCAGATTTCCACAGCATCCTCACCGCGTGAAGAACGTACTTCATCATTCCTCAACCTCCCTGCACGATCATATTGTCCAGCTGGCGCTGCCACATCCGGCGACCAAGGGCCCGCAGCGCCAGAATCCACAGCACCTGTACCGCTACGTTCAGCAGCCATTCCGGCATGGCCGCCGCATGCTGATACATGCGGATGGGCGCATCCAGAGCCTGGGCAAAGGGCTGATAGCGGATCACCGCCTGCACGCTGTCGGGAAAGAGCGTCAGGGGGATCACGTTGCCGGAGAAGGTCATCATGGTCAGGTTGAGAATGGCAGAAATGCCGCGCTTGTCAAGGGTCTTCATGTTGATGGCGTCGATGATGGCTACCAGCTCGCACAGGCACACGCAGCCAAGCCCCAGGGAGAGCAGGAACTGCACCGCCGCCAGAGGGCCGTCCGGCAGACCCATGCGCCATTCCCCCGGAAGGAGAAACTGGATGAGCACCATCGGCACAAGGCGCATGCAGGCGCCCACCATCCGCCCGCCAATATCCCGGCAAACCCAGAAGCGGTGCTGATCCACCGGCCTGACCAGCATGTATGCCACGCCGCCGGTCATGATAAGGTTCGTCAGCTCCCCGTCGGCGGAGAACATCATGCGGAAGAACATCTGCTGCATCCACACATAGGTGATGGTGTCCCGCAGCCCCTGCTGGTTCGCGCCGTCAAAGAGCACCGTATACAGGGCAATGTACACCAGGCCGAAGAATACCTGCGTCACCAGCCCGCCCAGCGCAGCGGCGCGGTATTGCGTCTCCATCAGCGCCCGCAAACGGAAGACAGTCAGGTAGGGCCGCCATGATTTCATCTTCGTCATAGTGCCATCTCCCTGTACATGCGGGCGATCAGCTCGTCCACGTTCTGCTCCTTGAGGGTCATTTCGCGCACCGTCCCTGCAGCAAGCACCTGGGGCAACAGCACGCTGGTGGGCGTCCGGGCCGGCTCGTAGGTCAGGACGTAAGCGTCGCCATCACGGGTAACCGAGGCAGGCAGGGAGGTCAAATCCGCCCCGCCGTCAAAGGTCACGCGCAGGGTATGAACGGTATCGTACTGCTGCAGCAGGGCGTCCAGCGCGCCGTCGTAGAGCAATCGTCCATGCCCCAGCACCATCACCCGGCTGCACAGGGCAAGCATGTCCTCCATATCGTGGGTGGTCAGGAGGATGGTCGTGCCGTTTTGGCGGTTCTCCTCCTTCAGGAAGGCGCGGAGCTTCAATTTGCTCACAGCGTCAAGGCCGATGGTGGGCTCGTCCAGAAACAGCAGCGACGGCTTGTGCAGGAGCGAGCCGCACAATTCCGCCCGCATGCGCTGCCCCAGGGATAGCTGGCGCAGGGGCGTGTAGAGGAAATCGCCCAGCTGCAAAGCATCCACCAGCTCGTCCAGGCGCTTTTGCCAACCGGCCTGATCCAGCGCGTAGATATCCCGCAGCAGCAGGAAGGAATCACGGATCGGAACATCCCACCACAGCTGGGTGCGCTGTCCAAACACCGCGCCTAGGTGACGCACATGCTCCTGGCGCTCCGCCCAGGGGGTACGGCCGTCCACCGTGCAGGTGCCGCCGCTGGGCGTGAGGATGCCCGTGAGCAGCTTGACGGTGGTGGATTTGCCCGCGCCGTTGGGGCCAATGAGGCCAACGAGCTCCCCGCGCTCAATGGAGAAGCTCGCCTCCGTCAGCGCCTCCACGCGCTGGGTATCGCGCCTCCACAGCCGGGAAATCCCCCCGGTCTTGGGCGCACTGTGGCGGACATAGGTCTTGCTGAGTGACTTTGCTTCGATGAAATGCATGGTTTCCTCCTTTTAGTAAGCGCTGATTGAATGAGATGGTGAGATGGCGGAAAAGGTATCGCCAGCATCACCGCTGAATCCGTCAGCGATTACTTTCGTGTATGCCCGAACCTGAACGCGAAAAAAAGCGCCATCTGAATGCGGATGGCTTCCCGCAGTTCAGACAGCGCTGCATGATTCTCATCGGTGCAGATGTCGATTTCAAGCAATATTTGGAGCGTCATTATAGCACTGTATAGAGGGTGTGTCAATGTCAGATCTGGTCAAATGAAGATTTTTTAAGGGCCGCGTCTGCGGACGCGCAGAGACCCTCTCAGTCAGCTTGCACTGACAGCTCTCCCCGTTGTAATCATCGATTGCTCCCCGCTTTGGCTAAAAGCATGACCAACAAAGTGCATGCAGATTTCGTTCCCCCATCAGCACGCGCGCAGCCTCCACCGAAGGTCATCAACCGCATCAGGAAAAGGGAGTCCAGAGGGCGTCGCGCCGGAAAGCCTCCCCCGTGAGGAGTTCGCTGAAGGCGAAAGTGACAAGCGATGTTGGAGCGAAGACTCTTCGCGGGGTCCAGGGGCAAAGCCCCTTGCGTTCCAGCACAAAATGCGCTACAATAGGGCAAACAGCATTTATTCGGAGGAACCTATGAGCAGACTCGGAGATTTGATTCGCACGGAGCGCCTCCGTGCCAAGATGACCCCCAAGCAGGTGGCGAAGAAGTGCGGCGTGGCGGAGAGCTACCTCGTCGCTGTTGAAAACGGTACGAAGATCATCGCGGACGATCAGGCGCGGCGCATCCTGCGCACCATCGGATTGCGCGAGCAGACGGAGGCGGATTTCTCGCTGGACGATATCGCCGCCACGGTCGATCTGGCCGCCGTCGCCTCTCCCGTCGCCAAGACGGTCACGGAGCG
>JAFUOR010000051.1 GCA_017481825.1 Clostridia bacterium | reverse complement strand
CGGGCAGGGTGTCAATAAAGTGGCCATTGGCCACTTTTTTGAGGTTTGCACTCCGTCGTTGGTCGGATGGCAAGCCCTCCTCCCGGCCACTCCTCCGTGGAAGGACTGTTTTCCGCAAGCAGAAAACGCCCCGCCCGCGCGGCATAGCCACGCGATCCAATCACAGTCAGAAGTCCTGCGGGCCCTCCGACGTCTCCCAGGTTCTTTGACAATCTGCCCCGCCAACCGTCATGCCTGACTGGGTTTGGGGGTCACTGGACGTCCCATTCGTGCACGTTCACGAACGTGCCGTATACATCCGGCGTGGCGTTCACCAGGCGGTTGCTCACCGCACCGAGGGTGGAAATCACATAGGCAGAGATCATCGGGCAATCCTCCACCACCTGACGGTTGATGTTCAGGTAAGCGTTGCGCACGACCTCCTGATCAGCGCTCTGTTGGGTGAGGGCGAAATCCGCATCCAGGCTGGGAGCATAGTAGCGCGTCCAGCCCGCCTCGGACAGCAGCCAGCTCATGTCTGTGTAAGGATCGGTAGGCGCGTAGGTATACTGCACGCTCATCACGTCGAAGTTGCCCTCTCCGGCCACGCCCATCAGGCTATCCAGATCGACGGTGCGGATCTCAATACGCAGTCCGATCTCCTCAAACAGGGCGGCAATCAGCTCCACCGCGCTGACAAAGGTTGCGTCGTCGGAATTGACGTACCATACCAGGCTCGTATTTGCCCCGGCGGCAGTGGCCTCCGCGATGAGGGCGGCGGCCTTCTCCGGGTCATACTCCGTCACACCCAGGGCCTCGCTGTAATAGGGAGAAGCAGAGCACAGGAAGGCGTCCACCAATTCGCCGTTGCCGCCCACCAGCTCGTCCAGGATCATCTGGCGCGGAATGCCGTAGAGCAGCGCCTGACGGATGCGCACATCCGGCACATTCTTCACATTGATGAAGATGGACTGGTTGGTGATGGGGCTGCCCGGCACCGCAGTGACGTTATTCAGGCCGCGGATGGCGTCGTAATCCTCCAACAGCACGGAGGCCATGGTCTGCTGTACCAGATCGATCTCGCCGGACTTGAGCCCCGCCAGCAGCTGCGCGGGATTGGTCACATTCAGGTTCAGGTACTTGATCTTCGGCGCGCCCAGGAAATAGTTATCATTGGCCACATAGCGGATGTAGTGGTTCACATCGGCCTCCTGAATAAAGTAGGGGCCGGAGATGACATCTGGCTTCTGGAACCACTCGCTCGTCAGCAGCTGATCGCGCGGAACATCCCCCAGCACATGCTCGGGCAGCACGAAGAGGTAGCGGCCGAAATTGTTCTCGAAGGTATAGAGCGCCGTGGGCCACTTGGTGGTCACCGTCAGCGTCTTGTCGTCGATGATCTTCACACCTTCGATCTCCGTCGCACCCGAGGGCATCATGCCCGCATCGTCCGTGCCCACGATCAGGTACTGGCTCAGGATCGCGCGGCCCGCCTCGGGGCTGGTGATAAGCAGGAGGGTGAACAGTACGTCCCGGCTGGTGACGGGCGTTCCGTCAGACCACACCGCCTCCTCACGGAGCTTGATGGTGAAGGTAGTGTTGTCCTCCGTAGTGATGGACTGCGCCAGCTGCGGCACAAATTCCAGCTCCTGGGACAGCTCCACCAGCGGGAGGAATTCCAGCGACAGGGCGTACTTCATAACCTCCGTCGCGTCGATCAAAAGCGGATTGAGGCTGGACACAGCGCTGGTGACGGCGATGTTGACGGACTTCGCCTCTTCAGCCGCAGCCGTCGTACCAAGGCCGCAGAGCATCGTCAGAGCCAGCAGCAGGGACAGGAGAGTGCGCGTGATCTTTCTCATCATGTTCGTTCCTTCCATACATCAATCAGTTTTATGGGGTCATATCGCCAACCGTCGCAGCGGTTGATTCCAGATCCGTCACCGTGGCAGGAGGCGCCATTGTCAGGCGGGCCTCGCCCGGTTGGCCCCTGCTGATCAGCGCCAGTATCACCGCCAGCAGGATCACCGTGATCAGCGCAAGCAGCGCAGGCTTTTTCATCTTGATTTTATGACTCCTTGGCGTATTTCATCCATATAAAATGTCATTCGTTACAGAACAACCGTTGCGGATGCAACGAATCGCTCATATATATACTACCTTTTTGCTGTACAAAAGTCAACCGGAATTTGCGCCCAAACAATATTTTATGGTCGATTTTTGCCCAGTTCATCCTCATTTCTTGACAAAGTCACCCTGTCGTGTATACTGAAAGCAGATGGATTCATTTTTGCATCCAAACCAATGAAGGGAGATCGATCCATGAAGAAACTGCTTGCCCTGCTGGCGGTCATGATGCTGTGCGTCTGCTGCGCACTGGCTGATACCGCCCAGACCATCGACTTCGAGAACGGCTCCAATGGCGCCTTCGGCCAGAGCGGCTCCTGCTCTGTGGGCGTCAACACTGCCACCGTGCACGGCGGCACCTACGCGCTGTCCGTCACCAACCGCACGGTCAACAACTGGGATGCGGCGGATATGAACATCGCCACCGCCGGCGTTCCCGTCGGCTCCCCCGTGAAACTGACCGCGTGGGTCTACGTGGACAGCGAGGAGGCCGGCTCCTTTGCCATCGGCAAGGCGGGCGGCGACTATGCCTATCTGGGCCAGGCCTCCATGGAAGGCAAGACCTGGACGGAGATCACCGCCGAATTCACCCTGTCCGAGAACGTCAACATCCGCTTCCTGACGGCCTCCGACAACTGGATTGGCAAGGACTACTACATCGACGACATCACCATCGAGGTTGCTGAGGCTGCGGCGGCTGAAACCGAAATGACCGCGACCACCTTCAATTTTGAAGATGGCATGCCCGCTCAGTTCACCCTCAGCGGCTCCGCCACCCCTGATGTGACCACTGCCATCGCCCATGAGGGCACGTCCTCCCTGCTGGTGGACGACCGCAGCGGCAACAACTGGGACGCTGTTGACCTCAAGGCCGACGCCATGGGTATCGAGCTGGGCGCGCCCGTCAAGATCAGTGTCTGGGTCTATGTGGACAGCGAAGAGGAGGGCACCTTCGTGGTGTCCAAGTCCGGCGGCGACTACGCCACCCTGGGCTCCGTGACCATGCCCGGCAAAACCTGGACGCAGCTGACGGCGGAATTCTCCCTGGATCAGCCCGTCAACATCCGCTTCCAGAATCAGAGCGAGAACTGGAACAATGCCCTGTACTACCTGGATGACATGGTGGTCGAGGTTGGCGCTGCCCCCGTGTACGAAGACACCGGCGCTGAGCCCATCGACTACGTTTCCGACTTCTCTGAGGGCGAGGATGGCTGGTATGCCCGCTCCGGCGGCGGTGCCTCCATCTCCGTGACCGATGAGGGCGCGCTGTTCATCACCGGCCGTACCGCTACCTGGAACTCCCCCGGCCGCGACTTTGAGCTCGTGCCCGGCAAGACCTACAACCTGTCCGTGCTGGTCAAGCAGGACCAGCTGGACTCCACCGGCTTCATCCTCTCCATCGCGCACACCCGCGATGACACGGAGTCCTACGAGAACCTGGGCACCTGCACCGCCAAGAAGGGCGAGTGGACGCTGATCCAGGCCTCCTATGTGGCGGGCCGCTATGACAAGTATGTCCTCTACGTGGAGGGCGGTGCTGCGGATACCGAGTTCGCCATCAAGGAGTTCAAGTGCTGGGAGCAGATCAACACCTTTGGTGCGGATGGCATCCCCTCCCTGAAGGAGGTCTATGCTGACAAGTTTGACTTCGGCACCGCCGTCACCGCCAATGAGGTGCTGGACGCGGATCGCATGGAGTTCTATGCCTCTCAGTTCAACATCATGACCATGGGCAACGAGATGAAGCCCGATGCGCTGCTGGACATGGCCGAAACCCGCAAGGCCGTGCGCGCCACCAAGGACCAGACCACCGTCATGGTCAAGTTCGACTCCTGCATCCCCTTCCTCGACTGGGCGAAGGAGAATGGCGTGAAGGTGCACGGCCACGTGCTGGTCTGGCACTCTCAGACTCCCACCGCCTTCTTCCATGAGGACTACGCCACCCATAAGCCCCTTGTTTCCCGCGAGGTCATGCTGGCCCGTATGGAAAGCTACATCCAGCAGGTGCTGACCTGGACCAACGAGAATTACCCCGGCGTGATCGTCTCCTGGGACGTGGTGAACGAGGCAGCAAACGACGGCGGCCGCAAGCTGCGTGAATCCCTGTGGTACCAGGTTGTGGGTGATGACTTCATCAACCGCGCCTTCGAGTATGCCCGCAAGTATGCCGCCGAGGGCACGCTGCTGTTCTACAACGACTACAACACCGACGCCACCGTCAAGGGCCTGATGATCGGCGACATCATCGACAGCCTGATCGCCGACGGCACCATCGACGGCTACGGTTTCCAGAGCCACTACTCCACCAGCACCAGCCTTGATAAGATCAAGACTGCCTGGCTCAACATCTCCCAGCGCAAGCTCAAGGACGGCACGCCCCTGCTGCTGCGTGTATCCGAGCTGGATGTTGGCATTCCCGCCAATGACGACGCCAACTGGCGCGCCCAGGCCGAGTATTATGGCGAGCTGTTCAAGATCTATGAGCAGTATGCGGATCAGATCATTGCCGTGCACACCTGGGGCACCGTGGATGACCTGAGCTGGCGCGCCAGCAACTACCCGCTGCTGTTCGACAGCAAGACCCAGCCCAAGTACGCCTTCTGGCAGATCACCGATCCCAGCCAGATTCCCGCCGCTGAATAAAACCATCCCGCTTCCCCCGGTTTCACCGGGGGAAGCATTTTTATGCGGCAAAAAATCACTCGCGTTATTTCCTCAAAAAACCTTCCTGTTCGCTACACAAATCCGTCAAGTTGTGCTATGATATACAGACTGCACTTCAAACAACGGAGGACGATCATGAAGGAGCTGAAATTCGCTGCCCGCTATGTATGGCGGCACCTGCCGCAGTACATCCTGGGCATCCTGGCGCTGTACGCGGTGGATCTGGTGAACGTCTATGTACCGGAGTACACGGGCGATATCATCGACGGTCTGACCGAGGGTGTGCTGAATATGGATGGCGCGATGCGCATCGTGTGGATGATCGTGGGCATGGGCGCAGCCATCGCCCTGGGGCGCTTTTGCTGGCGCTTCTTTATCTTTGGCGCGGCCCGCTCCATCGAAAAGGAAATCCGCGGCGACATGTTCGGCCATCTCTCGACCCTGTCCATGCGCTATTACAACGAGCACAAGACCGGCGATCTGATGGCCCACTTCACCAACGACCTGAACGCCGTGCGCATGCTGCTGGGCATGACGATCATCAGCGCCTTTGACGCAACGGTCATGCTTATTCTGGTGCTGATGAAGATGGTCGATTACGTCAGCGTGAAGCTCACGATGGTGGCGGTCATCCCCATGCTTGTCATTTTCTTCGGCGACTATTTCTACGGCAAGGCCATGCACAAGCGCTTCAAGGCCAAGCAGGAAGCCTTCTCCCACCTGACCGATCAGGTGCAGGAGACCGTCAGCGGCATCCGCGTGATCAAGGCCTTTGTGCAGGAGCACAAGGAGCTGGCCGCCTTTGCCCTGACGACGAAGAGCACCCAGGACAAGAACCTGCGCGTAGTGCGCCTGCAAGCCCTGGCGATGCCCCTGCTCGATCTGGTGATCGGCCTGAGCAGCCTGCTGGCCCTGCTCTATGGCGGATACCTTGCTATCCATGGCGAAATTACCGTGGGTCAATTTGTGGCCTTCAACTCCTATCTGGGCATGCTGGTGTGGCCGATGATGGCCGTGGGCGACTGCATCACCAGCGTCTCCCAGGGCCTGGCGTCTCTGGGCCGCATCGTGGGGATCATGGCGGAAAAGCCGGATATCGTCAACGGCGAGCAGACCGATCACAGCATCACCGGCCTGCGGGGCGAAATCGCGCTGAATCACCTGACCTTCGCCTACCCCGGGCATGAGGATGTGAAGGTGCTGGAGGACGTGTCCGTGCGCATTGCCCAGGGCGAGACCCTTGCCGTCATCGGGCGCACCGGCTCCGGCAAGACGACGCTGCCCAGCCTGCTCCTGCGCCTCTACGACGTGCCGGATGGCATGATTACCATCGACGGCCGCGATGTGAAGGAGATCCCCCTGGCCGTGCTGCGCGAAAATATCGCCTGCGTGCCCCAGGACAACTTTCTTTTCTCCGACACGCTGCAAAGCAACATCGCCTTCGGCAGTCATGACAAAACCCTCGCCTCCGTGGAGCACGCCGCGAAGATGGCCTGCATCCACGACAACATCGTTGAATTCCCCGAGCAGTACCAGACGATGGTGGGCGAGCGCGGGGTGACCCTCTCCGGCGGCCAGAAGCAGCGCTCCTCCATTGCCCGCGCGCTGATGAAGGACGCACCCGTCCTCATCCTTGACGACGCGCTCTCCGCCGTTGACACCGACACCGAGCGCAATATCCTTGACAATTTGAAGGCCATTCGCCAGGGCTGCACAACCATCATCATCGCCCACCGCATCTCCACCATTCAGGACGCAGATCACATCCTCGTGCTGGATGACGGCAGGGTGGAGGAATATGGAACCCATGAGGAGCTGCTGAAAAACGACGGTCTGTACCGCAGCCTCTTCAACAAGCAGCAGCTGGAGAAGCAGCTCCGCGACGAGCATCCCGAGGAAGGCGGTGAGCAGCATGCCTAATCGTCGCAACGATCAGGAAATCAACGACATCCAGTATAGCGGCAATGCCTTCCTGCGCCTGATGGGCTATTTGAAGCCCTATTGGAAAACCGTGCTCATCTGCTTTGCGCTGGTGCTCATCCTTACCGGCCTTGAGCTTTACCGCCCCATGCTCATCGGCGACGCCATCGACCTGTACATCACCGGCGACGCCGCAGCCCTCCTGACCCCCGACGAGCGCTTTGCGGGCGTCCTGCGCGCCTCGGCGGTGTACATTCTGGTGCTGATCGCTGTGTTCATCTGCAGCCGTCGCCAGCACCTGATGATTCAGGAAATGGGCCAGAAGATCGTCTACACCCTGCGCATGGAGCTGATGAAGCATGTGCAGAGCCTGTCCATGCGTTTCTTCGACACCACGCCAGTAGGCCGCATCGTGACCCGCATCACCAACGACACCGAGGCCATCAACGACCTGTATGCCAACATCATCGTCCGCCTGTTCCGCAATGTGGTCAAAATCATCGGATTAATCATCGTGATGCTGGCACTGGATGTGAAGATGGCGCTGCTGTCCTTCGTGATGGTGCCGGTGGTGGCGGTGCTGACGGTGGTGTTCCGCAAGCTTTCCCGCAGAACCTATCAGCTGGTCAAGACCCGCATCACCACCATCAACACCTTCCTGTCCGAGCATCTTTCCGGCATGCGCGTCATCCAGATCTTCAACCGCGAGAAGGAGAAGTGCGCAGAGTTTGACGACAAGAACGAAGATCTGTACAAGGCTGGTTTCCGCGAGATGATGGTCTTTGCCATCTTCCGCCCGCTGATCTACTTCTCCTCCATCGTCGCCACCGCCGTCATTCTGGGTGGCGGCAGCGCGCAGGTACTGGGCGGCGTGATCACCATCGGTACGATGTACATGTTCACCCAGTACATCGGCCAGCTCTTCCAGCCCATTCAGGAGCTGGCAGAGCAGTTCACCACCCTGCAGAGCGCCATTGCCTCGGCGGAGAAGATCTTCACCCTTCTGGACGTGAAGCCCCTCGTCCAGGAAAAGGACAATCCGACCATCCTTCCCCAGATTCGCGGACGTATCGAGTTCGATCATGTATGGTTCGCCTACGACGGCGAGGAGGGCAAGGAAAACTGGGTGCTCAAGGATGTGTCCTTCGTCATTGAGCCGGGCCAGAAGGTAGCCTTTGTCGGTGCGACGGGCGCAGGCAAATCCTCCATTCTGAACCTGATTGGGCGCTACTACGATATCCAGAAGGGCGCCATCCGCATCGACGGCGTGGATATCCGCGATATGACCCGTGAGCAGATTCGCGCCTCCATCGGTCAGGTACAGCAGGACGTGTTCATTTTCACCGGTGACATCAAGTCTAACATCCGCCTGCGCGACGACTCCATCTCGATGGACGCCATCCGCGAGGCCGCCCGCAACACCAACGCCTCCCACTTCATCGATCGCCTGCCGGAGGGCTATGATGAGCCTGTGTCTGAGCGCGGATCGACCTTCTCCGCTGGGCAGAGGCAGCTGCTGTCCTTCGCCCGTACCCTGGCCTACGATCCGACCATCCTCATCCTCGACGAAGCTACCGCCAACATCGACACCGAGACCGAGCAGTGGATTCAGGAGGCCGTAGAGCACCTGATGAAGGGCCGCACCTCCATCATGGTCGCCCACCGCCTCTCCACCATCCAGCACTGTGACCGCATTATCGTTATGCACCATGGCCGCATCCGCGAAAGCGGCACCCATCAGGAGCTGCTGGAGCAAAACGGCATCTACAAGAAGCTGTATCAGTTGCAGTTGGCCTAAGAGACCCCGCTCCTTAACCCCGGGAGGACTCTGCCCTCCACCCGCTCAGAGACGCTTCGTCCTTAAGAACCCCTTTTTTCTACTGCGGCTTGGCTGCTTCCTTGCAGGAACAACCTGCCGCCATCCTCCGGGAGAATCTGAAAGGGCTGCGACGCATTGCCGCAGCCCTCTTGCTATTCGTCTTCCATCTTCTCATTTCCAGGCTTTTGCAGCCAGCGCTCCTTTAATTGCGCCCCGTTCCGGCGCAGCCATCGGACGCACACGAGCAGCGCCCCTGCCACCGCCGCGATCACAGCGCTGCTCCACAGCCATACCAAATCATTGGACAGCAGATACGCCCACAGACCCTCATAATGCATATCGTTAATGCCGTACCTGACCGGATACAGCGAGGCCAGCAGGCGCAGGGCGAACATCGCTGCAATGCCGGTGCCCAGCAACAGCCTGCCGCACAGCGTCCACCGGTCAGAGGAGACCTTCGCGGGTTCGGCGGTCAGGGATACTGCCGGAGAGGTACCCGCATCCTCCCGCAGCAGATAATCCATCGTCACGCCAAACAGGTCAGCCAGCACCACAACATTCGCCGTATCCGGCAGTGCCGCATCGCCCTCCCATTTGGACATAGACTGGCGCGATACGCCCACCCGCTGCGCAAGCTCCTCCTGCGTCCAGCCGCGCGCCTTGCGCAAATGCTGCAGCTTCTCCCCAAAGGTCATAAGCACGTCTCCTTCCGTTTTCTGATGGCCCTATCTTAGCATATTCGGTGGAAAAAGACCACCAATTTCGCCTCACAATCGTGTCAACTCTGCTTGACACGGGGCCTTTTCAGCAAAAAGCGACATAAATTTCTGTTTTTCGACACGTTTCGTAAAAGTTCGTACGCTGAATGCTTGCGCGAAACGTGTCGAATCATCATAATAGAAAATGCTGCTATCAGCACTATTTATGACCATAAAGCTTGGAGTGAAGCCTGTGCCGTCTCCCGAAATGATGTTTCCCATCATCCTGCTGCTCATCGACAATGATGACGACCGCCAACGGGTGGTCGAACTTTACCATGCATACAAGGGGCTGTTCTACAAGGTGGCTATCCACTATTTCGGCCATGATTACTGCGAGGTGGAGGACGCCATCAGCAGCACGGTGGAGCAGATCTGCCGGTATTACGAGCATGTCAGAAAGGTGCCCGAATACAAGCTGCCAGCCTACATGCGCAAGATCGTTGAGAGCGTCTGCATGCGCCGGATGACCAAGCTGCAGCGGCAAAGGCAGAACACCATCAGCTTTGATGACGCCTACTGTCAGGATATCCACAGCTCCAACGAAGACATGTTTACCAGCGTGTTTGACCGCACCAACGCGCAGGATCTGCTCAACTCCTACGACCAGCTGAGTGAAAGGGATCGGAAGCTGATCTGGATGCGCCACATCGACCACATGGAATACCGCGAGATCGCCGAAGCCCTGAACACGACCGAGGGCGCTCTGCGCGCCGCCGTGCACCGGGCAAAGCAAAAGCTTCGCATAGCCGCCGAGGCAAAAAGAGGTGACGCATGATACTGCCTGTCCGCAACGACGAATCCCCAAACGAGCGCACAATCAGCGACCAATCATATGATCTGCTGGGCGAAATGATCCTTGAAAGGGATACGCGCCGCCTCCTGCTTGAGCTGGAAGCCGACAAAGCCAGCGGCAGCACAGCGGAAATGGATGCCTTCTTCGCCGCACGCGACGCCAGATTCCTGAAAATCATCAACAGGGGTATGCGCCGGGCCTGGGTGCAGTCAACCCTCGCCGCCTCGTTCCTGCGCGCAGCCCAGGCCGTGTCGATGGTGATCATATGCCTCACGCTTTTGGGCAGCATCGCCCTGGCCTCCAGCGAGAGCCTGCGTGTTCAGCTGCTGCAGCTGCTGGCCGTCACCACGGAGGAATACACCCTCATCCGGCTTGCCCCGACCCCGGAGCCGGTGGAGGTGCCGCAGGCATGGCAGGGAGATTATTATCTGACGTATTTGCCGGAGGGGTTTGAGCTGAAATGTAGCTCTAATCGCACCGTACAATATCGGTCTCCCGGAGAAGAAGGGCTCTCCTTCTACTTTAGTTCAATGGGGATGAATGGGCGACTACTAATTGATAGCGAAGATGCTACTGTAAACGATGTGCTAATTAATAACCAGCCTGCACACCTTGTCATGAAGGATGAAACAGTCACTATATGCTGGGCAATTGAAGATTGCTATTTTATCATTGATGCGCATGGCCTGTCAAAATCAGAGGTAATCCGAATCGCACAAAATGTAACTGCCAGTTCCAAATAGCTTACCCTCATGTAACGGTCCCCTCCATTTATGTCTCATTTATTGTAAAATAGTCTAATGGAGGTTCCTCGTGCAAAAAACAGTTAGCATTCTTTTGGCAATTTGTCTGTCCTTCACACTTCTTCCATTACACCCTGTAGCCTACGCAACAACTGTCCAACCGCGGTGGAATTATACATCTTACCTCTATTCCGAGTTGTCCTTTGAAGGTGATTATGCCGTATGCGACGGTGTAGTTACACCCTCCGCTTTTGACGATGCTTATATTGTTCTCAGGTTGTTTAGACAAAACGGTGCTGGTTGGACACTCGTTGCTTACTGGGAAGGCAGCGCAACCGGCGGCGACTTTGCCCATGCTGGTGGTCGGGTCTACGTCGGCTCCGGCACCTTCCAGATGACCGTCTGGTGCAACATCGGCGACAAGGAATTCCCGTCGGACAGCGTCATCAAGACCAACTGATTTCACCGGTACACGAAAGGCTGCGGCATTTTGCCTAATATCACTAAGTCAGCAAACACCTCATCAGTCAGCGCTTGCACCCGTTCTTTAGCCTTCCTCTTGAGGAGAAGGTGTCCGAAGGGAACGCAAGATCGGATGAGGTGCCTACTGCTTAACTTAGTACCATTAGACATTATGCCGCAGCCTTTTGGTCGTTGTTTCAATCGCCCACGTCCAGCGCTTCGAGGCCTTTGGGGGCCACGGGCTTGCTGTCGCCGTGGCGCACCTGGCTCATGGTGAGCAGGGCCGTGGTCATCATCACCAGCGCATAGGGGAAGAGCGTCCAGTAACCCATGTGCTCCAGCAGCGCGCCCGACAGGATGGGCGTAATCACCTGCGCCGCCATGGAGAAGGTGTAGTAAAAGCCGGTGTATTTGCCCACATCGCTGCCAGAGGCCAGCTCTACCACCATGGGATAACTGTGCACGCCGATGAACGCCCAGCCCACGCCCACAAGGATGAACATGATGTAGGCCAGCGCGTTCATCTCCTTTTCCAGCACGCCCACCAGGAAAGCGGTTATCAGCATCACAAGCCCCGCCATGATGAGCCTCTTGCGGCCAAAACGGCTTGCCAGCGCGCCCGCAGGCCAATAGCTGATAATGGCTGCCACGGTTGCCAGCAGCATACAGTTGGCAGCGACGGCTTCCTCCACCTGCCAGGTCGCCATGGCATACTTGCTGAACGCCGTGGTGATGGCATTATACCCCATGAACCACAAAGCCACGGAGCAGAGAATCAGCACCAGGGAGCGCTTCTCGGCCTTAGTCAGCTGGCGCTGGATGGTTGGGGAGGCATCGTCCTCCGTGTGGAAACGGCGGTTGATCGCTTCCGCCTCTGCAGCGAGACGGCGCTCGGGAATCGTCAGGCGAACCACCCACACGCTCACGATCATCACCGCTGCAACGGTCACAAAGAGCCAGGTATAATCGCTGACCCGCTGCCCGGCGCTGTTGACCGTCTCAGTCACAAGGAAGTTCACCAACAGCAGCGACAGCGCACTGCCGATAGCGCCCATCAAATTGATCACCGCATTACCGCGGGATCGCAGGTGCCTGGGCGTTACATCCGGCATCAGCGCCACCGTGGGGGAGCGGAAGGTGCCCATGGTAACCAGCAGCATCCCCAGCAGGATCAGGAACGCCCACAGGGGGCTGGTCTTCACCACCGCAGGCAGGGACAGCATCAGCAGCGCCGCCATCATGCCGCCAAAGAGGATGAAGGGCATCCGGCGTCCCATGGAAAGGCGGCAGCGGTCAGACAGGGCGCCAAAAACCGGCAGCAGCACCAGCGCCACGATATTGTCCATCGCCATCACAAGGCCAGCGGTGGCATCCCCCAGGGCGTAGGTATCCTTCAGGATCAGCGGCACGGTGAAATCGTACAGCCCCCAGAAGGCGCTGATCGCCATGAAGGCCAGGCCCACCAGCGCGGTGCGGCGAACATTGAGCTTCATCAGGTAAACATTCCTTCCGTCATTCGTCAAGCCTTTGTATGGGGAAGCACATGTAGTTCTTCCCCGTCGTCGGGTCGGTCAGGTCATGCACCGCACCGGCCAGGGGCAGTCCCTGCTTCGCCAGCTGCTCCAGCGTGCGCGGGAACACATCCGGCGCATCGTTTTCCACGCGGATGTACACAAAGCCCGGCATGTCCCAGCGCGTCCAGCCCTCTGGCGGACGGGCGTCCTCCCCGCACTCCACGCCTGCCAGATACAGCCCCTGCGTGAAGCCGTTTTCCCACGGCCGGAAGCTGCGGGTAAAGTCGCTCATCGCGCCCCACACGCCGACGGGGCAGCCGTTTTCGTCTTTCTTGGCCAGGTGTGCCACCTCGCCAAAGCGGCTGTTAGCGCTCTCCCAGAGGCGTTGGATAAAGCCGGGACCGTCGGCAGTGGAGCCCTCCATGCCAATCAGGGTGAAGGCAGGTTTCAGCCAGCGTTCCATCATGCGGCGCTCCCTTCGTCAGTCGTTCATTTTGGCAAAGACCATGCGGCCTGCGCTGGTTTGGAGCACGGAGGTCACGGTGACCTCCACTATCTCGCCCACATGCTCCCTGCCGCCCACCACCACGAGCATCGTGCCATCGTCAAGATAGCCCACACCCTGACCGGGCTCGCGGCCTTCCTTGGTGAGCTTCACGGTGAGCACATCCCCTGCCGCCGCCGTGCTGCGCAGCGCACAGGCCAGATCGTTGATGTTCATTACCGCAACGCCGGCAAGCTTGGCAGCCTTTGCAAGGCTGGCGTCGCTGGTCAGCAGCACGGCGTTCGCCTCCCGCGCAAGAGCCGTCAGCTGTACCTCCCACTCCTGGGGTGGCAGCTGATCGCCGCTCTCATCGCGAAGGGTGGCCTGCAACCGCTCGGCGACCTCCAGGCCACGGCGGCCACGCAGGCGCTTTGCTTCATCTGCGGCGTCTGCCATGCGGTGCAATTCCTCCAGTACACAGGCAGGCAGGAGCAGCTCGCCCTCAATAAAGCCCGCCTTGCGCACTGCCTCCACGCGCCCGTCGATGAGCACGGAGCAATCCAGCACCTTGGGCCGGACTCCCTGTGCATGGCGGGCATGGCGGCGGTCCCGCAGGGTTGGCAGACGATCCATCAGGGCGGCGATATCCTCCGTCCGGCGCTTGCCGATGGACAAGCCTGTCACGCCCAGCACCACATAGAGCACCGCCGAACTGGCCAGGGTAAAAATGGAATCCCCCAGAAAGGACAACACCTGACTGAGCAGCGCCGCGATCAGCAAGCCGCTGATGAGCCCCAGGGACATCGCCGTCAGCTGCGCCAGGGACAGGGTGTCCATATGCTGCTCCACGGCGGCAATCGCATCGCTGCACCAGCGGATAACCCTGGGCGCAAGGATGTGCCCCAGCAGCACGCCCAGCAGGGCCATGCCGCCATAGAGCATCACCAGGCGGCCAAAGTCCAGAGCGGAGCCCAAATTGGTCATGCGGTGCACCTGCACGCACAGGAAGGCCAGGGCAATGCCCGCGCCCGCACCCGCCGCCATCAGCAGAATCCGCAGGAGCTGTTGAATATGCTTCGATTTCATAAAGAATTCATCGCCTCAATCGTATCAGAATAGGACGCTGATGGCCTGCATCACCGTATCCACGCCCACCAGCTTCACGCCCTCGGGCCGGGCAATACGCTTCATGTTCTCCCGGGGCAGCACGATGGTGGTGAAGCCCAGCCGCTGGCACTCGGCCATGCGTCGGTCACATTGGGGAATGGCACGCACCTCGCCCGCCAGCCCCACTTCGCCCATGACCGCCACATCGCCGCCCACGGGCATGTCCTTGAGGGAAGATACCACCGCCATGCACAGCGCCAGATCCGCTGCCGGTTCGGACAGCTCAAGGCCGCCCGCCACGTTGATGTACACATCCTGATTGTAGGTCTTCTGATTGGCGCGTTTTTCCAACACCGCCAGCAGCAGCGCCACACGGGAGGCGTCCGCACCGCCCACGGTTCTGCGCGGCGTACCGAAATAGGACTGGGACGCCAGCGCCTGCACATCGCACAGCAGCGGCCTTGATCCCTCCAGGCCGCAAAAAACCACCGATCCGCTGGCGCCCTTAGCCCGGCGGGACAGCAGCTGCTCAGAGGGGTTGAGCACCTCCACCATGCCCTTTTCCGTCATCTGGAACACGCCCAGCTCGTTCACCGAACCAAAGCGGTTCTTCACCGCCCGCAGGAGGCGGTATTCCTGCATCTTGTCGCCCTCAAAATAAAGCACCACGTCCACCATGTGCTCCAGCATGCGGGGACCGGCAATGGCGCCATCCTTGGTGACATGGCCGACGAGGAAGATCGCCGTGCCTGTCTCCTTGCAGATGCGCATGATCAGGCTCGTGCACTCGCGAATCTGGCTGACGGAGCCGGGCGCAGAGGCCATCTCCGGGCGGTACATGGTCTGCACGGAGTCCACCACTGCTACGTCCGGCTGAATCTGGCGCAGCTTTTCCTCCACCGCATCCAGGGCGTTTTCCGCCAGAACGTAGAGATTCGGCACGTCGATCACGCCCAGGCGGTTGGCGCGCAGCTTGATCTGCTTGGCGCTTTCCTCGCCGCTGATATACAGCACGCGCTTGCCGCTGCGGGCAAGGTTGGCACACACCTGCAGAAGCAGCGTCGATTTGCCCACGCCCGGGTCGCCGCCGATGAGCATCAGCGCACCCTCGACAATGCCTGCATTCTGCCCGCTGCCGCCCAGTACGCGGTCCAGCTCGCCAATGCCCGTGGAGGTGCGGATAGTCACGTCCTCCGGCACATCCCTGAGCAGCATCGCCGACGCACCCGTACCGGGACGCTGATTCGCCGCCAGCTTGCCGCCCTTTGCACCCACAGGGGCCGCCACTGCTGCTTCCTCCATGGTGTTCCACGCGCCGCACCCGGGGCACTTGCCCACCCACTTGGGCGTTTCATACCCGCAGGCGGTACAGGCAAAGAGTGTTTTTTCCTTGGGCATAGGGGCCTCCTGACTGCATATAGTAATTCAGTTTATTATAGCACAGTTCTTCTATCTGGAAAAGGGGAACTGGATACAAAAAAGCGTGCCCCGTTTCGCGACGCGGTTGATTTCCTTCAGCCAGAGTTACGCACGCGTGATTGTTCGAGGGAACGAAAAAAGCGCGGCCTGTTCTATAACAGGCCGCACTCAAAGAATCCTCAGTTGGCATACTCCGGCAGGTTGTTTTCAAGCCAGGTCGCCCAATATTCGTCCGTGTAAACAAGAGGCTCACGGGCGTCGGGCATTTCGGGCAGCTCACGGCCAGAGGCGTAGAGCAGCGCGCTGATCGGCACCGCCTGCAGGCCCAGGGATTCATAGTAGGTCAGCGCCGTATCCAGACTGGTGGGCTGGAGCTGGCCGTCCAAGTGGCACAGCACAATGGAGCCGGGCTTGTAGTCGCTGCCGGTGGTGGCATAACGGATAATATCATCATCGCTGTACTTGCCCGTAGAATCATGGAAGGTGGCCGACCACATGATCACTTCCATGCCTTCACCGCGGGAGATGGAGGTAATCTGGCTGTTGTACTCGCCGTGCGGGGGGCGGAACAGACGCGGTGTCACACCCAGCTTCTCCTCTGCCTCCGTGACGGGGATGAAAATTTGACGGTACTGCTCGTAGGGCTTGAGTTCCTTGAGGTGCTTGTGGGTGTTGGAATGGCTGGCAATCTCATGGCCCGCGTCAAGGATCTTCTGCGCGTCCTCCGTGAACTCGCGGATGAAGTAACCCGTCATGAAGAAGGTGCACTTCACATTGTGCTTTTCCAGCACCGCCAGCACATCGTCGGTCTTGCGGCCGTTGAATCCGCAGTCGATACCGATGCCCATCAGGGGCTGCGTGGGCTCCAGCTCCACAACGACCTTATCGCTGGTATCCATCACGGTACCGTAGCCATCGTCAATGGACACGACATAATCACCCAGCCAGACGGTGAAATCATGGCGGCCCAGCATATCCTCCGTCACATCAAACTTGAAGGTGAGGCGGTTCTTGGCGTTGCTCCACTGCCTGGTGGACAGCACCGTGCCATCGGTATCACGCAGCTCAAAGGTGTTGTTGCCCTTGAGTACGGACGCCGGGTTGTTGCACTGCACCATGACGGTCATTTCCTTGCCAATGGTGCCGAAGTTGACGCCCAGATAGAACTGCACCTTCGGCAACTGATAGACGGTCAGGGTGTGCTTGGAGCCGTTCTTGTAGGCGTCGCTGTCCACAAAGGAGAAGGTCAGCTTCTCGCGCTGCTGCACCACCTGCGTCTCCACCGTGAAGGAGGCCTTGTTGCCGCCCGCAGGGATGGTCACAGCGTAGACTGTGCCCGTCTCGTTGCACTTGACGGATACGGGCAGGTCAGCCGCGACAGCGTTCTTCGTCTGCACTGTCAGCGTATAATCAAAGCCGCCGTTGACATTGCCGCTCTTTTCAGTAAAGTATACCGTCACCTTGTCCGCCGCCAGCGCCGCCGTACACGTCAGCATCAGGCACAGCGCCAGCACGGCAATCAGCCATCTTTTCATCCGCATGGTTCCTCCTGTATTCTTTCATGGTCAAGCTATTATACCATGTATGCGCACAGAATGCAAACATCATCGTCACCGTTTTCAAAATCGCCCGTTCCCCGTGTTCGGAAATCTTTCCCCCTGAAGCCTTGTCAAGCGGACCAAAAGGGGATATAATAAATAATGGCTTTTTATGATTTTCTGCAAAGCCTTTACTGAAGGAGACGATGAACATGTCGAAATACCTGCTTGGCGCCGTATCGGTGTTGGCGGTGCTGGCGCTGCTGATCCTGGTTCCGACCTCGCCGGCGCTGCTGGTGGATATGCCTGAGACGATCTTCTCCATCCCCACGGGCGGGGTGGATGTGTACGGCGATCCTGCATCGCTGGTGGTGACAGTCTATGGCCTGTGCATTGCCCTGGGCACGACGCTGGCCATCGGCCTGACGGCGTACCTGAACCGCAAAACCATCGGCGTGACCGGCGGCATGGCGCTGGCGCTGGTCAGCGGCGTCTTCGCGCTGATTTGTTCGCATCTGAGCTTCTGCGCGGTGCGCTGGTCGTACATCATCAATGACCTGGGCGGCAGCGCGGCCTATCTGTGGCAGTTCTGGCAGGGCGGCTACACGATGTATGGCGCTATCCTGGGCGCGCTGCTGGGCGTGGTGATTTTCGCCAAGGCCCGCAAGGCAGCTGTTCTTCCCCTGTTGGATACGCTTGTTCCCGGCATCGCCCTGGTGGTTGCGCTGGGCCGCTTTGGCGAGAAGTTCACCCTGCAGGGCATGGGCAGCTATGTGGCCAACGAGGCGCTGGCGATGCTCCCCTTCGTGACGACCAACGAGTGGGGCGAAGCACAGGTGATGGTCTTTGCTTATGAGGCACTCTTTGCGGCCATCGCCCTAATCGCATCGCTGGCAGTGCTTGCGCGCAAGTCCCCCGTGGGACGCGCGGCAGAAACGGGATTGGCTGTCATCAGCCTGGCGCAGGTCATCCTTGATTCCTGGCGCGGGGACGAGCTGATCCGCTTTGGCTTCGTCCGCCTGAACATGATCTGTGCGGCGGTGGTGCTGGCGGTGATCATCGGCACACGCATCGCCCGCGTGGTGAAAAAGCAGGGCTGGAAGGCCTGGCCGATCATTCGCGCGGTGCTGTTCCTGGCAAGCGCGGGCATCGTGATCGCCATCGAATTTGCGCTGGACAAGTCCACCATCAACAACACCCTGCTTTATGCCGTGATGGCCCTGACGCTCGTGATGATGGGCGTGTGTACCCTCACGGACGATGGCCGCCAGGCCGCCTGATTGTAAAACAGAAAGGAACTATCAACATGCAGGTGACCCATCCCCAGGAGCCCTTTATGAACCTCCCCACGGAGGACGTATTCGTCGCCGTAAACGACATGGGCGTGCAGAGCGGCCATGGTTATGTGATGTATCAGTACCAGCCCTCGGTATATCCGGATAAGCCTGTGAACATCTTCTTCACCATGGATTGCCTGCCCGAAGCGGAATATCTGCTCTTCGGCGCGCTGGTGGCAAGGGCGCGGCAGATGCGCAACGCCAACCCCGGCGAGGGCGCACGCCTGTATACCTCTGTCACCCCCGGCGATGCGCGCAAGATGAACTTCTATCTGCACAACGGACTGACCATCGGCAACACCGAGGATCTGGTGCGCCTGCAAATCCCCGTGGATGCGGGCCCTGACCTGTTCAACTGCACCATCATCCAGCTCCCGCTGAACACCCAGCAGGAGCAGTCAAACTTCCTTGAGCGTCTGCGCCTGAACGGCCTGAACTACATCACGCCCCAGTATCTGCAGCTCCTGCAGTCCAGCCCCTGCTTCCTGGGTCTGGGCATCCTTTACGGGCAGAACCTGGTGGGCGAGCTGATCATCGCCGGTCAGGGAACGACCGCTGAGCTGGCAGCCATGTACATCGCCCCGGAGTTCCAGCGCCGCGGCCTGGGCAAGAAACTCCTCCAGCGCGCGCTGGTCATCGTGGGGAGCGAGGGCATCACCGAGGTGCGCGCCCGCATCATGAGCGCAAGCCAACCCCAGGTGCGCCTGATGCAGAGCTTCCAGAGCGAATTGATTGACCAGACGATGCTCTTCCCCTGCCTGGACGTTTAATATTGTGGTTCAATAAAAATCATTTGACGTGCAATGCCCTCCCGTGGTATCCTTATGGAAGCACAGGAGGGCTTTTCTGCGCCTGTGCAGGGAGGTTTTTATGGAAAGATTCAAGAATCGTCCCATCGTCCTGCTGACACTGGCACAGGTGATGGGCATACTGGCGATTTTGTTCGTCATCGGGTTTCTGACCGTACCGGCGTTCCAAATGACCATGCTGGAGACAATCGGCCTTGTACCGCCGGAGGTCTTTGGCTTCAAGCGTATCGTGACGCTGGCGCTGACGGCCTGCCTGGTCTGGGTGCTGCTGGAGATGATTTTCCTGTGCGCCCATGTGAAAAGGCGGACGGCTTTCACCGAGCGAAACGCCCGCGCACTGGGCCGCGCCGCGCTGGCCTGCCTGATGGCGGCGATCCTGCTCATTCCCATTGGGCATGACCTGATGAATCCCTTCCTGGGCGGCATGCCGCTTCAGGGTATCCTGCCCACCTTTGCAGCGGCGGTGGTCGCGCTGATGCTGCGCGCGGTGCAGCTGCTGCTCCGCCGGGCCGTGGAGATGCAGACTGATTCTGACCTGACGGTGTAAAGGAGGGGTTCCAACATGAAAAAGTGGCTTGATTCACCCAAGGCCATCTTCGCCGCACTGCGGGTGCTGTCCGTGGCGGCGCTGCTGCTTGGCGTGGGGATGGCAGTCTGGCTGAACATCCCGCCCCTCGTTTCTGCCATGGTCGCGGAGCCTTCGGTACCCACTCTGGCGCTGGTGCTGGCACTGATGCTGGTGCCTGCGCTGGCGAACGTCGTGCTCTGGTCCATCGCATGGGTGAGCTTCCTGCGCATGTGCGGGCGGCTCATGCAGGGAGGCACGGCCTTCACGGCAGAAAACAGCCGCAGCCTGGGTACCATCGGCAAGAGCGTAGCCGGTATGGCAGCAGCAACCTTCCTGCGGGTGCTGCCGGAGATCGCTGCGACGTTTGGCCTGAACATGGCCTATGTACAATATGCGGGAAACGATTCTCTTGTGCGTCAGGCACTGACCGGCACGGCTTATTCATGTCTGCACCTGCTGGTTCTGCCTGCGGTGTTCCTGACGGTATCGATGCTGGCCTTCATCCTGCGCCGGATGCTCAACAACGCCATGGCGCTGGAGGCCGAACAGGCCGACGTGGTTTAAGGGGAGGAATTCAACGATGATTCGAGTTGACCTGGACGTGATGATGGCGCGTCGAAAAATGTCGCTGACCGAGCTGAGCCAGAAGGTGGGCATCACCATGGCTAACCTTTCGATCCTGAAAAACGGACACGCAAGAGCTGTGCGCATGTCCACCCTGGAGGGCATCTGCCGCGCGCTCAAGTGCCAGCCGGGAGACATCCTGGTGTTTGAGGAGTCCGACAATCCCGAGGAATGGGAGCATACATAAGCTACGCTGACGAGGCCGCAGGAATGCGCAGCCTCGTTTTTTCATTTTTCCGCTGCGAAATCCTAACCAAATGCTCATGCCGCGCCACTATATAGGCGAGATCAAGTCTGATGCAGGGAGGTGCTGACCATGCAAAGCCGCATTGCAGGGATGAGCCGCGCCATCCGCTCCTGGTGCATTGCGCGCACGCCGACCATCGAGGATGCAGAGGATCTGGCGCAGGACATCCTGCTGGAGATGCTCCAGGCACTGCCGAACCTGCGCGAGCCGGAGGCCTTCTACGGGTTCATGTGGACGGTGGCGGGGAATGTCTACCGTCAGTGGTGCCGCAAGCGTGCAAGACACCCGGAGACGCTGCCGAAGGAAGCCAGCGCAGCCTTTGCATGGCCGGAGGAGCTGCCTGAGGAGGTCTATCTTCTGCGCCGGGAGCTTTCGCTGCTGACGCGGCGTTACCGGCAGTCAGCGGTGCTCTATTACATCGACGGCCTGAGCGTCCGGGAAATTGCCGAACAGCTGAAGGTCACCCAGAGCATGGTGAAGTACCTCCTGTTCCGGACACGTATCAAACTGAAGGAGGGCATGAGTATGGAACGAAATGTCGGCATGCAGAGCTACCAGCCCAAGCAGCTGGATCTGCGCTACTGGGGACATGCAACCAACCGTTACAGCGGCGCCGCGGACACACTGGTGCGGCAGAACATCCTTTTCGCCTGCTATAACGACGAGCTCACAGCAGAGGAGGTCAGCCTTGCCATCGGCGTGGCGCTGCCCTATATCGAGGACGACCTGAACACCCTGGAGGGGTATGGGCTCCTTGTCCGGGAGGGTAAACGGTACCGCACGAACCTCATCATCTTCACCGACGAATTCCACAAAGATGTGGAGCGCCGCGCTCAGGAGGGCCGCCGCCGGATCGCAGAGCTGGTGAAGCGGTGCATCGCCGAAAAGGGCGCAGGGTGGCGATCTCTCGGATTTGTCCGCGCCGATATGAACGATGCGGCCTTTGTCTGGCATGCATCGACGATCCTGCTGTATCAGGCGGTCATCGAGAAGGTGCAGGGCAGCATCCGCCTGGAACTGCCGCTGGATAAATTCGGCGTTCCCTGCATGATCTGGGGCGTAGAGGAGCAGGGCGCTGCCTGGGTACGGGACTTTGCCTTTGGCGCCTGCCAGATGGACAACGAGACTGGCGACCGGGTGCAGTTCATGGACTTCCCCATCAATGGCGAAATGGCGCACTGGCGTTTCAGCCGCAACCAGGCCTATGCCTTCGTCTTCCTCGATATCGCGCGGGGCTGTACCGCCCATCTGAGCGACAACGACCGCACATTGGCGGCGGATATGGTCAGGCAGGGCTATGTGCACAGTGCGGACGGCAGCCTTTCCGTGCGCTGCCCGGTGTACACGAGCAGCCAGTACGACGCCCTGCGCGCGCTGATCGACCCGGAAACCGATGCGATTGCCGAGGCAGCCCGTCAACTGCTGGACACCGTGACCCAGGTACTTGATGAGCACGTTCCGTCCCATCTGCGAAAAAATGCCTCCCGGGCCGCGTACTTCCGCCTGTTTGAGGAGGGCATCAGCGCGCCTATGGCGCTGCTGTGGGCTGAGCGCTTCCTGCCCGATGCGTCTGCCGCAGACGTGATGCCCACGACCTATGTCCGCCTCTGTGATCAGCGGGTATAAGAACAGCCAGGCTCCCCTGCCGCCCATTTCCGGGCCCAGGGGAGCCTTTTTCTTCCTTCACGCAGCCATCAGCATCATCCCCAGCGCCAGCAGGAACGACACACACCCGTGGATTCCCTGCCAGAGGCACTGCATGGGCAGCGTCAGGAAGCCCCTGTCATACATCGCCCGGTTCTGAAAGATAATCGCCGCGCCTCCAAAGCCCGTTGCACCTGCGATCAGTGCCGTTCGCAGAGGCATGGGCAGAGCCAGACCGGCGATGACCTGCACGCCGGTGGTGACCTCCAGGAGCGTCGTCAGGGGCAAGGCGACCCCGGGGACGAGCTCCGCTGCCAGATCGGCCAGCACGCGCAGCATCACCATCGTTCCACAGACCAGCAGCATCGTCCGGGCAGCCTGATCGATGGCCTCCCCCAAGGAAAGCGGGGCAGACTGCACCGGTTCCCGGGGAGACGGCGTTGCCGCCGGGGCAAAGCGGGACGCCATCCATCCCGCAGCACCCCCGCCTGCCAGCACGCTGACGAGCACCACCACGCCCGCTGCCGTCGAGCCAAGCCATGCGCCCACCGTCCCCAGCAGGAACATCGGACTCATCGTTGCGCAGGAGACAGCCACCCGGACGCGTCCCCGGCGATTTAAACCCGGACACAGCCTCAACAGCCGCGCGCCCGTGGGCGAACCGCCGCCCCAGCCCAGGAGGATCATCCCCCAGACCGGCATGGCACCCGTCAGGCGGCTCACCAGCATCAGGGACAGAACCATGTACGGGAACAGCCCCGGCAGCACGCCTGTCACGAACAGGCGGCAGGCCTGGGAGGCCGCATCCATCGTCAACCCGGCACGGAAGAGAAGACAGAGCATCAGACCTACCAGAAGGACAGGCATGCATGGTTCACCCCGATTCGCAATCAGTCGCAGCTTTCGCTGCATGATACGAAAAAGGGACTATGTTCATTCCGGAAAATGTGGTATACTGATATCAAACTCTCCCCGAAACGGAGGACTTGACCGATGCGGGACACTTTTCTGATCGTTGACGGCAACAGCCTGATGCACCGCGCCTATCACGCCCTGCCCCTCATGGACGCCCAGGGTGTATACACCAATGCGATCTATGGATTTCTGAACATGCTTTTGAAGGTCATCCGGGAGCAGGACGTGCGCTACCTCGCCGTTTGCTTTGACGAGCACGGCCCGACCTTCCGCCACACGACCTACGCCGATTATAAGGCCGGACGCAGCGCTACCCCCGATGAGCTGCGCCAGCAGTTCCGCACCATACGGGAGCTGCTGACGGATATCGGCGTCCGCTGGTATACGCTGAGCGGCTGGGAGGCCGATGATCTGTTGGGCACGCTGTCCTTAAAGGGCGAGGCAGCCGGCGTCGCGCCCATGCTGCTCACCGGTGATCGGGACGCCCTGCAGCTTGTGGGCGGCGGCACGCAGCTGATGTTCACCCGCAAGGGCATCAGCGAGACGACCATCTTTACCCCGGCTATGGTGCATGAGACCTACGGTTTCACCCCCGAGCAGGTAACCGACTGGAAGGGTCTGGCAGGTGATTCCAGCGATAACATTCCCGGCATCCCGGGCGTGGGCGACAAGACCGCCGTGAAGCTCCTCCAGCAGTATGGGACGCTGGAGAGCGTCCTTGCACATGCAGGGGAGGTCAAAGGCAAGCTGGGCGAAAAGCTGCAAACCTGGCAGGATCAGGCCCGCATGTGCAAGGAGTTGGCCACCATCCGCCGGGATGCGCCCATCCCCTTCGTGCTCTCCGAATGCGCCCTTCCCGACCTGAAGAAGGCCATTCCCGCCCTGCAAAAACTCCGGCTGAACGCCCTCATCAAGCGCATCGCGAGCGAGGGAGAATCGGCTCCGGCCCCTGTTTCCCAGGATGCACAGCCTGTTCTGCTGCCCTTCCAGGACGCCGATGGCATCGACACACCCGAGGGCATCTCCGCCTGGCTTTCCGACATTCCGGACAGCGCACGGCCCCTGGCGCTCCATATGGGGGACATCGCCCTTTCCCTGGCCGCGCAGGACGGCCGCTGGGCACAGATCACCCTCGGCGGCGATCTGCTGATGCCTGGCCTCACCCCAGAGGAGGTGCTGACCGCCCTCGCCCCCGACCTGTGCGCATACCCGGCCATCGTGCACGACGGAAAGCGGCTCTGGCACCAGCTGGACAAGCTGCATCTGCCGCTGCCGGAACGCTACGACTGGGACGCGATGCTGGGCGCGTATCTGATCAACCCCCAGGAAAAGAGCTACTCCTTTGCCGCCCTGCGCGCAGAGCTTCCCGAGGACGCCCGCGGCCTGATGTCCCTGGTCCTGTGGCAAAAGGAACGCATCGCCGCCGATCAGATGACCCACCTGATGATGGACGTTGAAATGCCCCTGAGCCGCGTGCTTTTCCGCATGGAATCCATCGGCTTCCGGGTCGATACAGCCTTCCTGCGCACCCTGGGACAGCGTTACACGGCGGATATTGAGGATGCCAGAAATCAGGTCTATGCAGCCTGCGGCGTCAAACCCTTCAACCTCAACAGCACCCAGCAGCTGGGCGAGGTGCTCTTTGACCATCTGGGCCTTCCCCATGGCAAGAAGACCTCCCGCGGCTATTCGACCTCGGCAGAGGTTCTCGAAGGCCTGCGGGATGTCGCGCCCGAGATCATCGATCCCCTGCTGCGCTACCGCCAGCTGACCAAGCTCAACAGCACCTACGTTGAAGGTCTGCTGCGGCTGACGGAGGCCTCCGAACGGGTACACTCCACCTTTGATCAGGTTGCCACGGCCACCGGACGCATCTCCTCCTCCGAGCCGAACCTGCAGAATATCCCCGTGCGCACCGAGGAAGGACGCGAGATCCGCCAGGCCTTCCTGCCGCGCGAGGGCTGGGTGCTGCTGGATGCGGACTACAGTCAGATTGAGCTGCGCCTCATGGCCCACTTTTCCGGCGACGCCGCCCTGGTCGAGGCCTTCCAGACCGGGCAGGACGTACATGCCCGCACGGCCAGCGAAATCTTTGAGGTCCCCCTCAGCGAGGTCGATTCGACTCTGCGCTCCCGCGCCAAGGCGGTCAACTTCGGCCTGATCTACGGCATCAGCGGCTTTGGCCTTTCCCGCAACACGGGCGTCACGCAGCAGGAGGCGAAATCCTTCATCCAGCGGTACTTTGCCAAGTATCCGGGCGTGAAGCGCTTCATGGATACCGCCACTCAGGATGGTCAGAACAACGGCTACGCCCTGACCCTCATGGGGCGCCGCCGCTACCTGCCCGAGCTCAGAAGCGACAAGGCCATGGTGCGGGAATTCGGCAAGCGCGCAGCCATGAACACCCCCGTTCAGGGCACGGCGGCGGATATCATCAAGCTGGCGATGGTGCGTGTGGATGAAGCCCTGCACCGCGAGGGACTCCAGAGCCGCCTGATTCTCCAGGTGCACGACGAGCTCCTCCTGGAATGCCCCCCGGAGGAGGCCGAAACCGCTGCAGCGCTGCTCAAGCAGTCCATGGAGGACGTCATCCGACTCTCCGTGCCTCTCCTGGCTGAGGTGCACGAAGGCGTGAACTGGGCAGAGGCGAAGTAAGCTGCGGAATTCAAAATGCGGAATTCAAGGTTTTGAAAATCCGATGGCCTTGCAGGAGTTTTCGCTTTCACGCCGAATAATTTTCTGAGGTCTGACATTATTGCAAAGGAGATACGAACATGGCTGATATTCTGGAATTTAAGTTTGATACCCAGCTGCTGATCGAGGGCGAGGGGCTGGACGAGGACGAAATCTTCGATTACATCACCGAGCATTTCGAAGGCGATTGCCTGCTGGCTGTGGGCGATGATGAGCTGATCAAGATTCACTTCCACACCAACAAGCCCTGGGAGGTGCTTGAATACTGCGCCACGTTGGGCGAAATCCACGATATCGTGGTGGAAAACATGCAGCTGCAGAGTGAAGGCCAGCATGGCTAAAATCCACGCATTCATCGCAAGGCATATCCGCCTGTTGAAATGGATTCCGTGGATCAACCACCACTTACTTTTGTACTACCTGATCCGCACAACGTTCATCACGCGCCGATCCGTAACCTTCCGGGAAGCGGTGACGGCCATGGGCATTTCTGCGGGCGCGGCGATCCTCACAGCCGTCATCTCGCATTACCTGCCGGTGCTCATCACCACGCTTTCCAGCAATGCTCTGCGCAACATGCTCATGCCGCTGGTGATCACCTTCATCGTGGTTCCAGCCTTTATCAGCATGCTGGTGAAGACGGATGAGCACACGACATGATGGCATGCGAAATTTCATCACGCAAAAAGCCCTCCCAAGCGGGAGGGCCATTTTCATATTTTTTCATCGGCATTGGACAAAAGCCCCTTTTTACGTGTCTAAAGAGGTGAAAGGAGGTCGATGGCCATGACCCGCGACGAAACCCTGTCCGAATGGCTGATGCAGTATGGCGACCTGATCACGCGCACATGCTGCCTGTATCTGGGCGACAGGACGCTGGCAGAGGATGCTGCGCAGGATACCTTCATCCGCGCGTGGAAATCGATGGCGCAATTTTCCGGGCGCAACAACGCAACGCCCAAGAGCTGGCTGGTTCGCATTGCCATCAACGTTTGCCGCAACTATCGCCGCACTGCATGGTTCCGGCGCACCGACCGCAGCGTCACGCTCGAGGAACTCCCCCTCGCTGCCGCGGCAGAGGACAGGATGCTCCTGCTCACCGTTCAGGCCTTGCCCGACAGATACCGGCAGGTGATCATCCTCCGGTACTACCATGGCATGAGCCTGGAGGAAACGGCGCGCACACTGGGGCTGAGCCGATCGACCGCCTATCACCGACTGCAAAAGGCGCTTAAAGCGCTGCGCATCGAGCTTGACCCTGACGAAAAAGGAGGTGCGGCAAGTGACTGAACGCGACCTGACCCGTGTGTTGATCGAAAGCGTCGCGGATGTGCACCTCCCGGACACAGCCAAACGGAATATCCGTATGGCAACGAAGGAGGAATCGCCTGTGAAACGCAAAATGACCGTTGGTCTGGTGCTGGCCCTGATTTTGACGATGTTGACGACCATTGCCATGGCCGCTGGTTCGGGCATCCTGGACTTCCTGCTGCGCACCACCGGACGCACAGCCCTGCCGGATGCTGCCGGTCTGATTCAGCAGAATCTTGGCCAGGGCGAAAACGACTACGCCACCTACACCGTCACCGAAGCCATCTACGACGGCCGGGCAATGGGCATCATGGTACAGATCACCCCCAAAGATGAGCACACATTGCTCATCAGCGAAGGCTGGATGCTGGATGACCCCTATGGCTCCCTGGCCTACGATACCGAGACGGAAATGCTCGCCGATCTGCGCACGATCGCAGAATACGCCGCAGAAAACGGATACACCTGCATCGCCGAGGTGGGCGTTTCGCTTCTTGGCAACGCCGACTATTGGGGAAACAGTGAATGGGACAACAACACCATGACCATCCTCTACTCCATGCAAAGTGCGGCGGAGCAGCTGGTTCTCCCGGTTGAATATTACGCCGTCCCTTACCAATTGAACGGCTCTCCTGCCGGTGACATGCAGCAGATCACCGATGAGCTGACGCTGACAACCGCTGAGCCACTGTGGCAGGCAAGCAGCGACCAGATTTTCGAGCTGCCCGAATATGGCGTCCGCATCGACGGCGTGACCCTGACCGGCACCAGCCTCGGCGTCTACTGCGATGTACACTACACCTGCACCAGCCTTGATGAGAGTCTGAAGGACTTCTGGCCTGAATTCCACGACGCGCAGGGGAATCGCCTGCAAACCGGCGCGCTTGGCGTTGACGGCAGTGACATCCCCTCCCAGGTCGGCGAGCAGCTGGTATGGCGATACTCCCTTGCCGCCATGCAGGAAGCGCCTGCGCAGCTGGTCATGTGGGCGGAGCACTGGCGCAGCGATCAGACCGAAGAACCTCCGAAGCTGACCATCACCCTCAAGTAAGCCCACGCAAAAGCCCTCCCAAGCGGGAGGGCCATTTTCATGCCTTATGCTTCCACGATATCAATCGCCACATTTTCCACCACGGCATTTTGGATCAATCCATCCGCATACCCGTCGCGCTTGGCCCTGATGCGCAGGTTCCGCATCGTAAAGTCGCTCAGCACATACTGATCGGGCTGCGCCTTGACGGCGAAATAGGTGTCGCACTCGCAGCAGCAGTCCTCCAGGGTGATATGGTCTGCGTAGGACATGGGCGCGTCCTGGCGGCCCTTGAGGTCATAGAACTGCGTCCAGGGGTTGATGAAGACGAAGTTCCGCACGCAGCCCTCCACTTCCCTGATCTGGATGTACTCATAATGCTGGGGTGTATCGGGACGCATTTTCAGCCAGAGCAGATTGCTGGCATGGCGGATGTGAACCCGCCGAAGGATGATATTGCGGTTGTGCACGGACTCCGACCCACAGGTCAGGCAACCATGGCAAAAACCATACTCGCAGTCCTCAATGATGATGCGCTCGTTGCTGCCGTTCTCCCACGCCGTATCCGCCCAGGGGCCCTTGCCTCCCTTGAGCACCACCGAATCATCGTTAACCTCCATGTAGCAGCCCTTCACCAGCACGTCGGTGCATACGTCGATATCCAGCGCGTCAGAGCTGGGCGCGCGCACCGGGGACGCCGGGGCGAAGATCGTGCAGTTCAGATACTTCACGCGCTGGCAGCGGTAGAGGTGGTTCGTCCAGAAGTGGGAATTCTGCAGATGAAGCCCTGCCACGAGCACATTTGTACAGTTGGAGATATAGACCAGGCGCGGGCGCTGTTCGTCCTTGTTGGTGCATTTGGGATTCCACTTGCGGCGCAGCCAGAAGGCCTTCCAGGCGCGCAGGCCGTTTCCGTCAATCGTACCCGGGCCGCACATGGTGAAGCCATCGATGCCGTCCGCATTGATGAGGGCCGCGAAATACATGCAGCTCTCGCCCTCGATGCGGGTGGGCAGCACAGCATAATCGGAAATATCGTCGCTGCCCTTGAGCACGCCGCCTTCGCAGACGTAGAGGCTGACGCCCTGCCGGAAGAAGAGCGAGCCGGACAGATAGGTGCCCGCAGGGATGACCAGCACGCCGCCGCCCTCCTGCGCAATGCGGTCAATGAGCGCCTGAAAGGCCTGCGTGTGTACCTGTCCATCGTCGGCCACGCCATAGTCCGTGGCAATATAGGGCTTGCCCAGCTCTGCAAGGGCCGGGACGCTGGTGTCATAGAACCACGCTCCGATGGGGGTGCCATCCGGGAAAAACTCCTGCATTTTTGCCTGTCCTCCTGCTTGCTCATGCCGCGCCCAGCCGCTTATCGACCTCGCGGAGGATCTCCCGCGTGCTGCCGTAGGTCAGCTTTTTCAGCGCCGCCTCAATGGGCAGCACCAGCACGCCCAGCACCTGGGTCGTATCCGCATCAGGGGTCTGGCCGTCGTAGTGGGCTACAAACCAGCTCACGCGCTTCACGTCGCCTCCGGCGATGGGATATTCGTCCACCATGGCGGGCTCGCTGGCGTGGAGCACCGCATGGACGCCGGTCTCCTCGCGTACCTCCCGCAGGGCGGTCTCGGCAAGGGTCTCCCCGGGCTCTACATGGCCCTTGGGCAGGCCGTAGCTGCCGTTTTTCTCCCGCACGAGCACATAGTGCCTCTCGCCGTTTTCAACCGTGTAGAGCACGGCTCCGGCGGAATGGATCATGCCCATTTTTCAGCCCTCCAGCGCCTTTACCAGGCGTTTCATGCCCTCAATGAGCTGCTGGCGCGGGCAGGCGATGTTCACCCGCAGGAAGCCATCGCCGGAATCCCCGAAGAAGCGTCCGCCGGTGAACTGCACCCCTGCAGCAATGGTGCGCCGCATCAGTTCCTCCTCACCAAAGCCATAGGCCGTCAGGTCAAGCCAGCCCAGGTAGGTCGCCTCCATCGGGGTCAGCCGGGCCTTGGGCAGGAGCTCCGCGATCAGCTTGGCCAGCAGCTTGCGGTTGCCGTCCAGGTAGGCCATGAGGCCATCCAGCCAGGCGTCGCCCTCATTGTAGGCGGCGCGGGTGGCCTCCAGAGCAAAGATGTTGCCGCTGCGCACGCCGGTCTTCTCAATCTCCCGGCGGAAGGCCGTGCGGATCGCCTCGTCCTCGCACAGGCAGCTGGCCTGCTGGAGTCCCGCCAGGTTGAAGGTCTTGCTGGCCGCGCACAAGGACAGCACGTTCTTCGTTTCCAGGGTCAGGATCGGCACAAACTGGTTCGGAGCATAGACGAAATCCGCGTGAATTTCGTCAGAGACCAGCGGGACGTTATACTTTTTCAAAAGCGCCAGCAGGGCGGTCAGCTCCTCCCGTGTCCACATGCGAGACACAGGGTTATGGGGGCTGCACAGGAGCATCAGCTTTGCCCCGGCCTGGAGCTGGTCTTCGATGGCCGCAAGGTTCATGCTGTATCGGCCATTTTCATCCCGGAGGAGAGGCGCATCCGCCAGGGTGCGTCCGGTGGCGGCCACCGACATGCGGAAGGGGCCGTAAACAGGGCTCTGGATAATGACCTTATCCCCGGGCTGCGTGAGCGCAAGGATAGCCAGCTTCAACCCGGTTACAACGCAGGGCATCATCGTCACCGCATCCCTGGTGATGGTCAGGCCGTGGCGGCGCTTCCAGAAATCAGCGAGGGCCTGAATGTCATCGGGGAGCTCGGCGGTATAGCCGTAGGTGGGATGGGCCGCACGGCGCAAAAGAGCCTCCTGAACTGCGGGCGGGCTGGGGAAATCCATATCTGCCACCCACAGGGGTACGATGCCTTCGCCGTTTTCCTCCCGGGCCATATCCCACTTTTCGCAGCGGGTACCCAGACGGTACAATCCTGCGTCAAAGTACTCCTGATCAAAACTCATCATTCGTATCCTCCTTTGGTTCACTGGCCCTGAGCACCCAGAAGCCGCCGGACTTATCCAGCTTTTCGACGCTGTGGAAGAGCGTCATCAGATATTTCATGCAGCTTTCCGCGCCCTGCTGCTTGCGGATAACCAGATACAGCGCGCCGCCGGTGCGAAGGCATCGGGCGCTGTCGGCAAACATCTGATAGATTACCTGCTTGCCTGCGCGGATGGGCGGGTTGGTGATGATGGCGTCAAAGCGACGATCAAGCACAGCGCTCATGCCATCGGATTCAAGGCAAAGCGCCTCCACCCCGTTGCGCTGGGCATTGTGACGGCAGAGTTCCAGGGCGCGACGGTTGACGTCAACCATGGTAACCCGCGTCTCCCGGTTGGCCTTTGCGACGGCGACGCCGATCGCGCCCCAGCCGCAGCCCAGATCAAGAACCTCGCCGGAAAGGGTGGGCAGAGCGTCCAGCAGCAGCCTTGACCCCACGTCCAGCTCCCCCTTGGAAAAAACCCCCGCATCAGTCATGAAGTTCAGCCCATAGCCCCGATAAGGAAACGCGCAGGGCACGGGCTTCGACTCGCAGGTCGGATCCTGGGTATAGTATTGCTCGGTCATGCTTCGACCTCCATTTGTGCATCACGATAAAGCGCGGCAATTTCAGCCTCCGTCAGCTCGCGCCACTGACCCGCCTCAAGGCTTTCATCCAGCTGCAAGCTCCCGAAGGTCAGCCGGTGCAGGGCTGTGACCTCCCGTTCCACCGCGCTGAACATCCGCTTGATCTGGTGGAACTTGCCCTCGTGGACGGTCACCAGTCCGGTTTTAGGGGCAATGATCTCCAGCCTTGCAGGCTGGGCGTCAAAGTCGGACAGGTGCAGCCCTGCGGCGAAGGCCTCGACGTGGCGCTGATCCAGCGTTCCATCGACCTGCGCGCGGTAGGTCTTGTCCACATGCCGCCCGGGCGACAACAGGCGGTGGTTGAGCTCGCCATCGGTAGTCAGCAGCAGAAGCCCCGTGGTATCCTTGTCCAGCCGGCCCACGGGCATGCAGCCGATGGCCGCGTAGACCTCGGGCAGCAGATCCATCACCGTGGGTTGCTTCTTGTCCCGGGCAGCAGTGAGGAGCCCGACGGGCTTGTGAAGCATCACATGCCGGGTCAGGCGTCCGTCGATGGGCTGCCCGTGGAGGGTCAGCGCGGCAGAGCGCTCATCCACCTGCTTGCCGGGGTCGGTGACGGTTATGCCATCCACCCGGACGCCGCCCGTGCGGATGATCTTCTGCACCTGAGAGCGGCTGCCGATGCCCAGCGTCACCAGATAACGATCAAGGCGCAGCATAGCGCTCCTCCTTGGCCTTGCGCAGGTACACAGCAGGCAGCATGTTCTTGAAGGGCAGAACCGGCAGCAGAAGCACCGCCACCGCACCCGCAAGGATGTAGGCCCGCACCCCAAGGGGTTCAAAGACGATGCCGGAGGTGAGGGAGTCCTTCAGTTGGGAAACAAAGGCGGGAATGTAATTCCCTATCGTCGCCAGCACCACCAGGACGAAGGGAAGCAGTGTCACCAGACCCGCCGCCCACAGGGCAACCAGACGAACCCGATGGCCCTTGACGAGCTTCCTGTGCCCCAGGGCCGCGCTGTGACGGCCTCCGCAATGCACCGCGCAGCCGATCACCGGCAGCACCAGCGTCGCCGCGATAATCAGCACCACACGGATGATGCCGTCCACCGAAGAGCCACCACCGATCTGATCGAGGATGCGTAACAGGGTGAAGAAGTCCACCATGCCCAGATAGGCCGCCACAGCAAGGCTGATGCCCGCAATGGGCAGCGCGCTCCAAAGGAGCATGCAAAGCGTTCCCTTAAGGCCGCGCAGGAGCTTCTTTCCATAATCGCAGGGGCAGACCAGCTGGGTAGAAAACACCCGTCCGCCCGACAGCATATCCTGCAGAGCCAGGGCGTAATTTTCCCGGGCAGGCAGGATGATGAGCAGGTAGAGCGGCACGCACAAGAGCGCCAGCCACTCCAGCCCCGGCGCGCAAAGGAAGAGCATCGGCGCAAGGCAGATGCCACGCAGCGCCAGCTCCAGCAGGAGCGCCAGCATCAGATCCACCCAGTTTTTTCGATAAATCTCTGCGCTCTGGCGCAGAACACCCATCACCTTCATCGGTCAAACCTCCTTACAAGTCGGCACATTCACCTTTTATTATACAGGACTTGAACCCTAATTGCAAATGCTTTGGCGTTTGTGTTAAAATGTTTCAGGAATCTTTCACGCGGGAGGAACACCATGCGCCTGACCATCACCGGGCTTGCCAGCCAATATATCCACATGCCCCTTGCGCCCTTTTGCCTGAAAAAGGCGGTGGACGAGCAGCTGCCCCAGGTGGAGACGACCATCTGCGACCTGAACATCAACGATACCCAGGAGGATCTGCTCCGCCGGGTGCTGTCCACAAATCCGGATGTGTTTGCCCTGTGCCTGTACATTTGGAACCGGGACGCATCCGCCCGGCTGATCCGGCGAATCAAGGCCGCCAAGCCTGAAATCACCGTGATCATCGGCGGCCCGGAGGCAACCCATTCAGCCAGCGAAACCTTTGCGGAAATGCCCGTTGATTATCTTATCCGCGGCGCGGGCGAAGAAGCCTTCCCCGCCCTGCTGCGCTGCCTGCTGGACGACGGCGACCCGCAATCCGTGCCCGGTGTGTGCCTCCGCACCGGCGCAGGGCTGCTGATTTCCGCCATCGCGCCTGCACCCGCGCCCCGCAGCGATCTCTACGATGAGGCCTGGCACGCGGCCCTGAACGGGCGCATGGCCTATGTGGAGACCTCCCGCGGCTGTCCCTTTTCCTGCGCGTTCTGCCTCTCGGGCCAGCGGGAGCGGGTGCAGTTCATGCCGCAGGAGGAGGCCCTTGCTCTGCTGATCCACCTTGGGCAGAGCGGTGCAGAGACCGTGAAGCTCATCGACCGCACCTTCAACTGCCACAGGGAGCGAACTCTGTTCCTGCTCCAGGGACTCATCGAGGCCAGGGAAAGGGGCAAAATCGGCGAAACCTGCTATCACTTCGAGGTTGCTGCCGACCTCTTTGACGACGATACCCTCGCTCTGCTCTCCACCGCTCCTGCCGGTCTGTTCCAGATGGAGGCAGGATTGCAGTCCTTCCACGCGCCTACACTGGAGACCTGCAACCGCCGCACGGATATGGCCCGCCTGGTGGATCGCCTGCGGCGCATCCTCGCCCCGGGCAATGTGCATCTGCACATCGACCTCATCGCCGGGCTGCCCAGGGAGGACTTCACGACCTTCGGCCACTCCTTTGACCTGGCCTTTGAACTGCGTCCGCACCAGCTCCAGCTGGGCTTTCTCAAGCTCATCCACGGCAGTCAGCTCCGCCAGAGCGACTGGGGGCAACGTTTTGCCCCTGACCCTCCCTACGAGGTGCTCGCCACGCCCTGGATCACCTACGAGGAGCTGTGCCAGCTGCACGACTGCGCCGAGGCGGTTGAACGCATCCATAACAGCGGACGTTTCGTCCTTGCCGAGCAGCTGACCCTTAAAATCACCGGCATGCGCCCCTTTGACCTCTATCTGCTGCTGGGCGAACGCATGGCGCAGAAGCAGGGTCGGTGGAGCCTGGACGCTCTGACCCGCATGGTCTACGACACCCTGGTGACCCTGGACGTACCCGAAAATGCCCTGCGGGACGCAATGATCACCGACCGCCTCTGCACGGACAACACCGGTTATCTGCCGCCCTTCCTGCAAGGTGATGCAGCCCGCCTCAAGGCTGCCGCCCGCGCGTACCGCCTCGCCCACCCCCAGGCCAAGCATCCCCGCGTGGCGCTCCTTTCGGATGGCAGCGCCCTGGCGGCCCTCTGGACAAAAAAGCACCCCGTCACGCAGCGCGGCGAGGTGGAAGGCTTCACATTCTGACAAATCAGCATGGCCCGGAAGCACATCGCCTCCGGGCCATTTTGTTATTGATCTTCCAGCGGGCGCAGGAACTTGCGGTCACAGCGCGCGAAGAGGAAAAGGCAGATCGCCAGCGATGCGACCTCAGCGATCAGGAACGCCCACCAGACCGCGTTCAGGCTGATCTTGGAGAGCAGCCAGGCCGCCGGCAGCAGCACAACCAGCTGACGGCACAGGCTCATGATCAGGCTGTAAACGCCCTTGCCCACCGCCTGGAACACGGTGCTGAGCGTGATGCCCACCGCCGCGGGCAGGAAACAGGTTGAAATGATCCGCAGCGCCACGGAGCCCAGAGCGATCAACTCGCCATCCTCGGAGGCGTCGAACATGCCCATCAGCGTCTGGGGCATGAGCTGGAAGGCCAGCATGCCAAGGGTCATGATGATCGCGGCATATATCAGGCACACGCGGATACACTCGTAGACGCGCTTGCGGTTCCTTGCACCGTAATTGTAGCCCACGATCGGCACCATGCCGTTGGACAGGCCAAAGACGGGCATGAACACAAAGGACTGGAGCTTGAAGTACACGCCCAGCACATTCATCGCCGTGGTACCAAAGCCCATCAGGAGAGCATTCATCAGCACATTCAGCAGGGAGGAAATCGCCTGCATCACCGTGGAGGGCAGACCGACCACGAAAATGGGCTTCATGACATGCATATCCGGACGGAAGCGATCCCAGGAGAGCCGCAGTTCCGGGTTCGTCTTCTGGTTGAGGATGAAGCCCAGGATCATGCCGACCCACTGGCCAATCACCGTAGCAATGGCCGCGCCCGCCACACCCATATCAAACACGAAGATGAACACGGGATCCAGGATGATATTGGTCACCGCACCAGCCAGCTGGGTCAGCATGGAAGCCTTGGTGTTGCCCGAGGCCTGCAGCATGCGCTCCAGACAGATGGACATGAACAGGCCAAAGGAGAACACGCAGACAATGGTCAGATAGGTCGTGCCCTGGCTGATGAGCTGCGCATCGTCCGTAAAGGCAGACATAAAGGGCCGCGACGCAAACAGGCCGACAAACACAAACAGCAGCCAGCCACAGCATTCAATAAAGATACCATTCTTCGCCGCACATCGTGCCTCAGCAGGATTTTTCTCACCCAGGCGGCGGGAAATCAGGCTGTTGATGCCCGTACCCATGCCTGTGGAGAGAGCGATCATGAGCATCTGCAGCGGCATAGCCAAATTGACCGCGCCCAGCGCCTCCGGGGAATACTGGGATACAAAGATCGCGTCAACGATATTATACAGTGCCTGCACAAGCATCGAAATCATGATCGGCACCGAAACCGTCGGCACAAGCCTGGCCATGGGCACCGTACCAAGCATCTTACTTCTTTCCTGCTGCACGGAAGAACACCCTTCTTTCCATACGAAATCTGCGCGTCACCAGACGCACCAGTTGGCTATGGTAACACAAACGGCGTAGCCCGTCAAGTGGTTTTACAGCACTTGCTGTCAAAGGCTCTGACGCTGGACTCCCTTCAGGGGGCGCTTCACCCAGTATCGTCCTTTGCTTGGCGTTGCGCACGCATGTTAAAAGGGACTGCGCAAAAATGCAGCAGTCCCGAATTGGCTGGTTTAAGGCACCTGTCAGAGCGTTAGGATTTCCACGCCGAGCTCCTGCACCTGTTCGGCCTGACAGGGGCGCACGGCAATCACGTCGATGCGCAGGAAGGCTACGGCCTCCTTCAGGGCATCCATGTCCGTCACCGGCAGCACGCGGTCCACACAGCGCAGCGCTGCCAGGGAGGCAGTGCGTTCTTCCATGCGGGCGGCGTCGCCATCGTCCACCAGCGCGACGGCAAGCCAGGTTCCCTGTGCCTTGGCGCTTTTCAGGAAAGCGATCTCCTCGTGAGTCAGCATCGGGAAGCTGCCGCCCACCAGCACGCGGCGGGTCTCGCCATGGAGCCGGCGGCGCTGGAGCGCGCTCTCGAAGCGCACGTTCATTTCGCTCTGCTTGACCTCGCTGGTTTTGTCGCGGGTCATGAGGGCTATCAGCGCCTCCGTGGGCGTCATCTGACCCGTCACAATGGCGTTGACACAACCCACGATGGGCATCTCCACCTGATAGCGCTCGGCCAGCTGCATGGCGGCAGGCAAGGCGTTGATGCCCTCCACCACCATGCCCACGGAGCGGATGGCCTCCTCAGGCTTCATCCCCTGACCCAGAAGGTAGCCGCAGCGGTTGTTGCGGCTATGCACGGAGGTCGCCGTGACAATCAGGTCGCCGATGCCCGCCAATCCATTGAAGGTCTGCTCCGCACAGCCCATCGCCAGACCCAGACGCGTAATCTCCGCCATACCGCGGGTGATAAGTGCCGCCTTGGCATTGTCACCATTGCCCAGACCTGCCGAAATGCCTGCTGCCAGCGCCACGATGTTCTTCATTGCGCCGCACAGTTCCACGCCCAGCACATCCGCATTGGTGTAGGTGCGCATGCAGGAGTTCATAAACACATCCTGCACCGTTTCCGCAACCTCGCGATCCGTGCAGGCGGAAACGATGGAGGTGGGCATATCCAGCGAAACCTCCTCGGCATGAGTCGGACCGGAGAGGGCCACCAGCTTCACATGCTCATGGGGGCCATGGTGGACGAGCTCATCCCGGATGACCTCCGTCATCGTGAGCAGCGTATCCGGCTCGATGCCCTTGGCCACGTCAACAATGATCTGCCCATCGGGGATATACGCCGCCGCACACCGCGCCGTCTGGCGCACGAACACAGAGGGCACCGCCATCAGGATGATATCCTTGTCCTTGCAGGCATCCTCCAGCTCCTTGGTGAAGACAATAGCCTCCGGGATGGTCATGCCCGGCAGATTGGGGTGGGTACGGGAGGCGGAAAGATCATCGATCTCCCTGGGCAGGGCTGACCAGACCGTCACCTCATGCCCGTTGCGGTGCAAAAGGCGCGCCAGCGCAATGCCCCATGTGCCTGCACCCAGAACGCCGATGGTTTTGATCTTACTCATTGTATTTCCTCAATATCTCATGATCCTCCGGGAAAAATAACACCCGGTTCTGATAAAGATTCGCCGCCGACATCGCGAACACCTTTTTCGTTCACGAAGGATTCAGTTAAATCCTCAAAGGATTCTCCATCATTTCTCCTCCGCCAGGTTCATCAGGGTCTGATAGAACTCCGGCATATCGCGTTTGACGCGCACAAATCTTCCCTGCGCGTTGAGGAACACATGCTCTGACTCGCCCGTGAGCACCGTGATGGGCGCATCGCCAAGCTTGACCATCCGGTAGCCGATAACCAGCTTCACGCCGTCAAAGGATCGCACGGATACGGTGATTTCGACACGGTCATCGAAGGTGGTGGGCGCAGCGTATTTCAGATTCACCGCCGTGACCGGGGACAGCACGCCCATTTCCTCCATCCGCGCATAGGGCCAGCCCATCTGCTCCATGAAGTCCACGCGGGCCTCCTCCATCATGCGGATGTAGTTCGAGTGGTGCGTCACACCCATGCGGTCAGTCTCATAGTAGTGGACGCGGTGGATGTAGGGGGTCATATACTCACCTCTTATTCCGGTTTGCAAAACACATAGTTGCGCCACACGGACGGCCCGGTGTCTGCAAGCTCCTGCTCATAAGCGAACATTCCCGCTGACGTCTCCCTGAGTTCATCCAGCGTATGGGCATAGAACGCGCGATCATAGCATTCGCCGTCAATGACCACGTCGCTCCGTTCCGCCTGACGGCCCACGCCTTCCCGAATGACCAGCAGCAGCCTGCCGCCGGGCCGGAGCACCGCATCCATGCGCTCAAATGCACAGCGCAGCTGCTCCCATGACAGGTGAACAAGCCCGGCAATGCACACCACCGCATCCACCGGGCCGGTGTAGGCATAGTCGTTCAGCATGTCCTCCTCGTGGAAAGTCAGTGCAGGATTCCGCTCTCTGGCAATAGCAATGCTCTCCCCACTCAGGTCAATACCGACAATCTGTGCGCCCAGCGCTGCCATCCTCCCGGATTCGTAGCCTGCGCCGCAGCAAAGGTCGAGCACACGTGGAGACTCCAGCAGCAGAGCCATGAAGCGTCTGAGCAATGGCAGCATAGAATCATCCGCATACCATCGATCAGCCCATTCCCGGGCAGTTTTATCATAGAATTCCCGTACACCCTTGGGCGGCTTGGTCATCATGCATTCCCCTTCATGTCAAAGTACATCGCCTCGTCGCTCACCTGGTACCCAATCGCATCGTAGAGCCTGCGCCCTTCGTCCGTGGCATCAAGGGTGATCTCCGTTACGCCGCGCTGCGCTGCTTCTGCATGCAGACGGATAATGAGCTCCCTCGCCAGCCCCTGACGGCGGTAGCCCTCCACCGTGTAGACGTTCATCAGATGGGCACGTCTGCCCGTGGGATGCCCGCAGGTCGGAATGTAATGGATGTAGCAGAGCGTCGCGCAGGCCACGGGAATATCGCCGTCCATAGCCAGCAGGGTCGTCTGGTCGGCGGCACGCAGGAACTGCCGGGTCGCCTCACAGAATTCCGGCGCGAAGGCATGCTCCCGCGGCAGACGGCGCACAGCCCGCAGGCAGTCCAGACGGATGGCGAGGGCCGCATCCAACAACCCTTCCTCCGCACGGCGGATGGCGGGCGGCGCATCCTCCGTCATTTCGACATACGAATCAAAGTACTGCTCCTGAAAGCGCACGGCGTCCATGATCTCATTCTCCGTGAAGGACGTGCCCTCCGGCGCAAGAATCCACTTGTCTTCCACGTCATCCCGGCGGCGGACGATGGCGATGCGCCGCCCGGTGAAGGTCTGCACAGGCTCGTTCACGCCCAGGATATATACGTCCTGCTCCGCGCCATCCCCGGCGATCAGTCCCGGAACATAGCCGTAATTAACGGTGTAGAAGATATTGGGATGCCGGGGATGATGAGTACCCAGTGGTCGGTCGATATGAGCGGTGATCAGCATGCTTTCTCCTCAAACTTCGTCGTGCCAGCACTCGTTTTTTGCGCTGCCGTCGCGATAGGTGGGTTCATAAGCGTCCGGGGCGTCGTCTTCCTCGCCGCTCACGCGGTCGTAGTCCTCCGGACGGGGCTTCTTCGGGTCAAAACGCATCATCATGAGCGCCTCCTTTTCCTTATCATACCACCATCAGGCGGTTTTGCGCAACTAGGAGGTTCTCCTTGCCAGAATACAGGATAAATACTTGCACTTGGCCCGGCAATGTGCTATATTGTGCAGGTAAATCTTCATTTTATTGCAAAGTGGTGACGCTTGATGCCGAATTTTTCTTTGAGGGACTCCGTGTTTGAACAGGCGGCGGCGCAGTATGCCACGCCCTTCCATCTTTACGACGAAGCGGGCATCCGCCAAAATGCCCGCGATCTGAACAAGGCCTTCTCCTGGTGCAAGGATTTCCAGGAGTATTTCGCCGTGAAGGCACTGCCCAACCCTGCCATCCTGCGCATTTTGAAGGAGGAAGGCTGCGGCGTGGACTGCTCCAGCGAAACGGAGCTGATGCTGGCGGAAAGCTGCGGCTTCACCGGCAGGGAGATCATGTTCTCCGCCAACGCCATGCCCTATGAGGAGTTCGAGCATGCGCGCAAGCTGGGCGCCTATGTCAACCTGGATGATATCACCCACATCGACATCCTCGAAAAGCACGGCGGCATCCCGGAGACCATCTGCTGCCGCTTTAATCCCGGCGGCGATTTCAAGATCGGCACCGCCATCATGGGCAACCCTGGCGATGCGAAGTACGGCTTCACCCCCGCGCAGCTCCGGGAGGGGCTGACCATCCTGAAGCAAAAGGGCGCCAGAAGGTTCGGCCTGCATGCCTTCCTGTCCTCCAACAATACGGATACGGGATATTATCCGGCTCTGGCGAAGATCCTCTTTGCCACCGCCAGAGAGATGGCCGACGCAACCGGCCTGGAACTGGCCTTCATCAACCTCTCCGGCGGCGTGGGCATCCCCTATCTGCCTGACGCCCAGAAGACGGATATCTTCGCCGTGGGCGAGGGCGTGCGCCAGGCCTACGAGGCCGTGTTCCCCGAAGGCGGCGTGGCCATCAAGACCGAGCTGGGCCGCTGGATGACCGGCCCCATGGGCTGGCTCGTCACCCGCGCAATGCATCGCAAGGACACCTACAAGCACTACATTGGCGTGGACGCCTGCGCGGTGAACCTGATGCGCCCTGCCATGTATGGCGCGTATCACCACATCACCGTCTGCGGCAAGGGTGATCTGCCCTGCGATCACCGCTACGATGTGACCGGCTGCCTGTGCGAAAACAACGACAAATTCGCCATCGACCGCATGCTGCCTGAGATTACCGAGGGTGACCTGCTGGTGATCCACGATACCGGCGCGCATGGCCACGCCATGGGTTACAACTACAACGGTCGCCTGCGCTCTGCCGAGGTGCTCTACGCCACGGACGGAGGCTACCGGCTCATCCGCCGCGCCGAAACGCCCCGGGACTACTTCGCCACGCTGGATATGGACGAGTGCGCAGCGGGACTGGGACTGAAATAATCCATCGCACCCGGGCTTTCCGGGTGTTTTCTTATAGGAGGCCCGCATGGATATCCTCTATTCTGACCGGGAGCTTGCCGTGATCGTCAAGCCTGTGGGGCTCGATTCGGAGTCCGCCATGCCTGCCGCCATTGTCGAAACCCTGGGCGGCGAGTGTTTCACCGTGCATCGCCTGGACCAGAACGTCGGCGGCGTGATGGTCTACGCCCGGACAAAGGCCGCAGCCGCTGCGCTCTCCCGCGCAATTGCGGAGGGCGCGATGATCAAGGAATACGTCGCGCTGGTGCACGGCGTGCCGGAGGAAAGCGGTGACTGGACGGATCTGCTCTTCAAGGATGCTCGCAAAAACAAGGTCTTCGTGGTGACGCGGGAGCGCGCGGGTGTGAAGAAGGCGCGGCTGGAATATCGGCGGCTCACAGTGGGGGCTACCTCCCTTGTGCGCATCCGCCTGCACACCGGACGAAGCCATCAAATCCGCGTGCAGTTCGCCAGCCGGAAATTCCCGCTGGTGGGCGATCACAAATACGGCGCCCGGGATGCTGTACATGCGCCGATGCTCTTTTCCTGCTGCATCACCTTCCCGTGGAAGGGGAAGACGCTGTGCTTTGAGCAGCTGCCCGATTGGGCGAAAGGAGACTGACCATGCCCGACACCCTGATTCGTCCGCTGACGACTGCGGACGTGCCCGCCTGCGCAGACATCCTCTGCGCGGTATACAACAACGAATGGTGGCAATGCCGCTGGTCGTCCGGCGATGCGGCGGCCTATCTGGCGGATTACATGGAGGCCAGGCGCTTTATCGGCTTTGCTGCCGAGCAGGATGGGCGCGTCATTGGCGCCGCTTTTGCCCATGAGAAGCTCTGGTGGAACAATGCCGAGATTTTCCTGGACGAGATGTTCGTCCATCCATGCTGCCAGGGGCAGGGCGTCGGGCGTCGGTTGATGGCGGTGCTGGAGGCTCATGCTGTTGCCAACGATCTGGCGGGCATCACGCTGACAACCAACCGCTATGCGCCTGCCCCGGCATTCTACCGTCATCTGAGCTTTGCAGACTGCGAGCATGTACTGTTTATGGCAAAGGAGCTTCCCCATGACCCGACTTGACCGCATCGCTCTGATGGAGCAGGCCTTTGACGAATGCACCGCTGCACTGGACGCCTACGAAGCCGCGCTGCCCAAGCTGCGTGCACTGGAAAAGTACCTGTCCAGCGGCCAGTGGCTTGAGGATTACGAGACGGACGAGGCAGGGCTGATCCCGGCGGGGATGAAGCGCGGCGTGCTCAGTCAGGACGCCTTGTTTGATCTGCTATCGCGCGATGCTGCGCTGAGAAAGCGCATACAGGAGGCCGAAGCATGAAGCACATCATCCATATTTTCGGCGCATCCGGTTCGGGCACGACCACACTGGGCAGCGCGATTCACCGTGAACTGGGCTTTACGCACATGGATACGGACGACTATTTCTGGCTGCCCACCGACCCCAAGTTTACCCAAAAACGCCCCATTGGCGAGCGTCTCCGCCTGATGCAGCGCGATATGGACGCGGCGGACAATGCCGTCATCTCCGGTTCTCTGGTGGACTGGGGCGATGTGCTCATTCCGCGCTTTACGCTGGCCATTCGCGTCGTGACGGACACGGCGGTGCGCATTGAACGGCTGAAGGCACGTGAATACGCCCATTTCGGGCAGCGAATCCGCGAAGGCGGCGACATGCATCAGGAGCACTTGAATTTCCTTGATTGGGCAGCGCGGTATGATACCGGCGATGTGAGCATGCGCAGCAAAACCTGCCACGACGCGTGGCAAAGGCTGCTCCGCTGTCCGCTTCTGGTGGTGGACGGAACGGAAGACATTTCTCTTTTGGTGCGCAAAGTAAAGGAGGCGCTTTATGACCATCCGTCTAATGACCATCGCTGATTACGACGCCGTCTATGCCCTGTGGATCAGTACCCCCGGCATGGGGCTGAACACCACCGACGACAGCCGGGAGGGCATCACACAGCACCTGCGCCGCAACCCCGCCACCTGCTTTGTGGCAGAGGAGGGCGGCTGCATCGTGGGCGTGATCATGGCTGGGCACGACGGCAGGCGCGGCTTCATCCACCATACCACCGTCGCGGTGAGTCACCGCCATCAGGGCATCGGACGGCAGCTGACGGAGAATGCGCTGAATGCGCTGGAGCAGGAGGGCATCCACAAGGTGGCGCTGCTGGTCTTTAGCCGCAACGAAACCGGCAATGCCTTCTGGGAGCGCATGGGCTTCACCCGGCGGGAGGATATCGTCTACCGGAACAGGAATATCCATCCGCTGGAGCGGATAGACACCTGATGAAATCCGCAAAAAGTACGGCTGGCGCAACCTTTTGGGTTGTACTTTTCCCCAATTTGTGTTATGATAGTGTCCAGTCATTTCCCGGCAAAAGTAAAGGGTCGAAGACCCTGCCGATTGGAGGTATATACCCATGAGCGTCATCACCACCCTTGAACTCAAGGATCGCCTTGCCGAGCTGCAGGGCACGACCGTCACGCTGCGCGGCTGGATCCGCAACCACCGCAAGCAAAAGAACATGGGCTTCATCGACTTTTTCGATGGCATGTGCTTCAAGAATCCCCAGGTCGTCTACGACAGCGCCATCGCTGATTTTGACAATATTCAGTCCCTGCGCGTGGGCGCGGCCATCACGGTGACCGGTACTGTGGTGCCCTCCTACAAGGATCCCACCACCCCTGAGGTGCAGGCCACCGAGATCGTCCTGGAGGGCGACTGCCCCGAGGATTATCCCCTGCAGCCCAAGCGTCACAGCGTCGAGTTCCTGCGTGAGATCGCCTATCTGCGTCCTCGCACCCGCCTGTTCCAGGCTGTTTTCCGTGTGCGCAGCGTCGCCAGCATGGCCATCCACACCTACTTCCAGGATCGCGGCTACCTTTATGTGCACACGCCCCTGATCACCTCCAACGACGCTGAGGGCGCGGGCAACACCTTCACCGTGACCACACTCGACCCCAAGGATGCGGGCAAGTATGAGCAGGACTTCTTCGGCAAGCCCACCTCCCTGGCCGTGACCGGTCAGCTGGAGGGCGAGACCTTCGCCATGGCCTTCTCCAAGATCTACACCTTCGGCCCCACCTTCCGCGCGGAGAACTCCAACACCAAGACCCACGCGGCGGAATTCTGGATGATCGAGCCGGAAATTGCCTTCTGCGACCTCAATCAGCTGATGGACGTGGAGGAGGACTTCCTGAAGTTCCTGGTCAAGACCGTGCTGGAAAAGTGTCCTGACGAGCTGGCCTTCCTGGATACGTTCGCAGCGGGAGGAAAGGGTAAGTCCGGCCTGGTGGAGAAGCTCACCGCGCTGGCGGATGCCAAGTGTGCCCGCATCACCCATGAGGAGGCCATCACCATCCTCAAGAACTCCGGCAAGGACTGGCAGTTCAAGCCCGAGTACGGCGAGGACACCGCCAAGGAGCACGAGAAGTACCTTACCGAGGAGTATTTCCATGGCCCCGTGTTCGTCTACACCTGGCCCAAGGAT
>JAFUOR010000050.1 GCA_017481825.1 Clostridia bacterium | reverse complement strand
TGATCCCCCATGAAAGGAGCATGAACCATGCCTGAAACCACCCCCGCCGCCGGCGCACTGCAGCCGGTCTGGAAAACCAAGCTGAGCGTGGGCACCAAGCCCACCGCCGATACCCCCTCCTACGCCGAGCTCTGCGCCGGCATCGAAAACATCGAGGAGGCCGTCAACGAACAGGCCAAGCAGTACTTCTTCATGTGCCAGAACGGCTTCGCTCACAACGAGGTCAACGGCATGGCCCCGACCTTCACCCTGTCCGGCCGCCGCGTCGTCGGCAACGCCGCCCAGGACTACATCGACGCGCAGAAGTACGTCCCCGCCGAGGGCCGCAAGACCCGCATCCAGCTGGTGAGCACCTGCACCGTCGGCACGACCACCAAGACCACCACCATCACCTGCCCCGCCACGATGACCGCCATCCACACCATCGGCGGCGCGACCACCGACAACAGCCCCTTCAGCGTGACCTTCTCCCTCAACGGCGCGCCGACGGTGAGCAATACCTGATGAACCTGGGCACGGAGCAGCATTTTGTTCCGTGCCTTTCATCTGAATGGAGGCCCGTATGAAGATTCGCAGCAAGAACCGCTTTTCCGATACGCTGACCGTCACCAGCGGCAAGAAGTCCATGTCCCTCGCGGTGGACGTTGACCTGCTGACCCTTTCCACCGCGCTGCGCAAGGCCAAGGAAACCGTCGCCCAGGCGCAGATCGCCGCCGCCAAGGAACCCACCGAGGCCAACATGGCCGCCATGGGACAGGCGCTGCAGGGGCTGATCGTCTGCGTGTTCGGCGAGGAGCAGGCGGAGAAGTGCATCGACTTCTACGAGGGTCGGGCGGAATCCATGCTGGACGACCTGATGCCCTACATCCTGCGTCGCATCGCGCCCATGGCGGCGAGGATCAGCGCCCGGCGCCGCCGTGAGCTGGAGAAAACCGCCCGCCGGAACGCGAGGCATCGCAAGTGAGGCTCTACGAACAGCCCTGCTCCGCCGTCACCGTCGGACGCAGGAAGTACAAGCTGCGGCTGACTTACGATCGGGTGCTCTTCGCGCTGGATTCGGTGCAGGATCCACTGCTCACCGACGCAGACCGTCTGCGGTTAATGCTGGGCCTGCTGCTGAAGGGCCGCGTACCGTTGTCCCTGCGGCGACAGGAGCAGCTGCTTCAGGCGATCATGGCGGAGATCAACCAGCAAAGCAAGGAGCACGGCGGCCCACCGGTGATGTCGCTCACGCAGGACGCGCCGCTGATCCACGCGGCCTTCCAGCAATCCTACGGCATCGACCTGCACCAGGTTGATCTGCCCTTGGTGACCTTCTGTGAGCTGTTGTCCGGGCTGCCGGAGAGCACCCGCTTTTGCGAGGTGGTGGGCATCCGGGCGCGGCCCATTCCGCCGCCGGACAAGCACAACAGCAAGTACATTGAGGAGCTGCTGAAGGCCAAGGCATCCGTGGCGCTGGAGTTACCGCCGGAGCAGCGGGAGGCAGCCTTCCAGACCGGCCTGAACCGCTTTGCGCAGACGCTCATCGCATGGGCGGAGCATTTCACGGAAGGAGGCAAGTCTGAATGAGTGACGGCAAGGTCATATTCGACATTACGGGCAATCTGTCGCCCATTGACAGCGCGCTGAACGCCGCCACCAGCACCATCTCCAAGCAGACGGCGAAGTGGACAGTCCTGGGCCAGACCGCCATGAACGGCCTGGTCAGCGCCGTCAAGACCGGCATGAACGGCATCCGCGCCCTGTGGGACAACGCCTTCGAGTACAACGCCCAGATGCAGACCTATGAGGTCAACTTCAAGACCCTGCTGGGCAGCGCGGAGGCGGCACAGGCGAAGCTCACCGAGCTGAAGCAGTACGCGGTCAAGACGCCCTTCGCGTTCACCGATCTGGCGCAGGCGACCCAGACGCTGCTGGCCTTCGACGTGTCCAGCGAGGACGCAAGCCTTGCCCTCAAGCATCTGGGCGACATTTCCCTGGGCGACGCGAACAAGCTGCAATCCCTGACGCTGGCCTTTGGTCAAGTGTCCTCCGCCGGCAAGCTGGCCGGTCAGGATCTCCTGCAGATGATCAACGCGGGCTTCAATCCGCTGAACGTCATCGCCAAGGAAACCGGCGCGGCCTATGCTGACCTGAAGGCGGTCATGTCCGGCGAAAAGACCTCCGAGGACTTCCAACTTCGCCTGGAGGCGGCCCGCAAGGAAGTTGAGGAGCTGGGCACCAGCGCATCCCAGGGTGCGATCATGCTGGCCAAGATCGGCGAGGACGGCATGATCAGCGCGGACATGGTCGCCGCTGCCATGCGCATCGCCACCAGCGAAGGCGGCGCATTCTACAAGGCCCTTGAGAACGCTTCCCAGACCGCGCAGGGCCAGATCAGCACCATCAAGGACAGCTGGGACACCCTGTCCGGCAAGGTCACCAGCGGCGCGTTCGACAAGCTGAGCACGGACGTGTTCCCCAAGGTGATCGGCTGGCTGGATGAGTTGAACGCTGCCTACGATGAAAACGGCTTCGAGGGGCTTGCGGGTGCTGCCGGCGGCATCTTCGCTGAACTCGGTACGCTGGCCTTCAACACCGGCGCAGGCCTCCTCACCCAGCTGTACAACGGCCTGACCGGCGACACGAAGACCATCGAGGAGGTCAAGGCCTACCTGTCAGAGCTCTTCGGCGCGGCGTCCGATGCAGTAGACAACATCAAGGGCGCAGGCGTTGACTTCCTTGAATGGGTCAAGGACAATGGCGAACTGGTCGGCAGTGCTGCAACTGCGATCGGTGTGGGACTTGGAGTTTTCGCTCTGCTGTCCAATCCGCTGGTTTCTGTGCTGGGTGCGCTGGCGGGTGTACTATTGCTGTTCACGACGGACTGGACAACCTTCGAGGCGAAATATCCCAACATTGTCGCCGCCTTTGAAGGGCTTACAGGTATTGATTTCAGTACCTTCGCCAGCAGCGTAGAAAGTGCGAAATCGAATGTATCCAGCTTTCTCAATGATGTGCTTGTGCCGCTCTTCTCATGGCTGAATGAGAACGGGGCAGCAGCACAGGGGATCTTGTTTGGCATCGGTTTGGCAATGACGATCATGGGCGCACCTGTTGCTGGTATTGTGCTGATGGCTGGCGTGGTCATAACCAACTGGAAAAATATCCAAGAAGCTGTATATAAAGCGGTTGCTGCAGTATCGACATTTTTCCTTCAGACAGTCCCTGCTACTTGGACAGAAACTATCGCAGCTGTTAAGAAAAGCTGGCAAGAATATGTTTGCGATCCCATAGATAAAGCAGCTCGGAAAGCAGCTGATTTCTTTGGGATCAAAGTACCTGACAACTGGTCGCTGACAAAAGCTCTTGCGAAACCATGGGAAGATTTGCTCGCTCTGATCAACACTGTAATTGCGGCATATGAGGAGCTAGTCGGAATCGACCTCCCCGGCGGCAATGATTATAGTCCCAAAAACGATGCTCCGAAAACGGGTGTGAACGGTCAAAAAAGCAGTTCCACTCATGTAACACCCTCCGGCAACACTTTAGGAGATGCTGGTATGCGTTTTGGAGAGGTGGCCAACGAAGGACTGCTTGTAGCCTGGAGCGCCGAATCCCAAGACGCCGCCCGTCAGTACGCCCAGTACTATAACGAGTACCGCAAGGGCGATGAAAGCCGGTTGTCGGCCATGGAGGACTGCCTGCAAAAGATATCCAAGGATCAGAATGCAAACGTGGATGATTTCATATCCGCCTTCGACAATCTTGCCGCTATGTTCGTCGATGAGCCGGTAGAGATCCCCGTCGCGTGGTTCGAGGGCGCAGAAGAAAGCCTGCAGTCCGGCCTGGGCGACATGGATCTGTCCACCACCGTCGATGCAACGCTTGTCCTTGATACCTCTGCGCTGGATGCAGACTTCATCGGTCCTCCGCTCCCCCCAGGCTGGTCCGGCACCGACCACGCTTCCGGCGGCCTGTTCACCGCTGCCACCCGGTTCCTGGGTGCGGACGGCATGCACACCTTCGGCGAGTCCGGCACGGAGGCGCTGCTCCCCCTGGACACCCTCTGGCGCAGGATGGGCATGATCTTCGATCAGAGCCTCACCGCAAATCTGGCCGGGCTGCAGTATACGGTCATGCCATCGCTGTCAGCTGCGACTCCGGCTCCCTTCGATGAGGACGCGCTGAGCGAGAAGATCGCCGCGGCTGTCCGGGAGGCCGTCACGGGGCTGTCCATCGACATGGACCGCCACAAGGTCGCTCACATCATCAAAACCGATGTATCCCGCGAGATCGCCAGCGACGTGAACAACAGGAGGTGGACGTCTTGAGCAACTTTGTATCCCTTGACGGATTCAGCATGGCGGACGTGTCTTCCTGTGTCCGCATCGTGGACGTGATCGAGCTGCGTCCCAGCCGCACCACCACTTCCCGGGAGCGGCTGGGCGCACCGGGCAGCTTCCTGGTCAAGGATCATCTGAACACCCGGCAGGTGCGGGTGCAGTTCGCCATCCTGACCGATGACGAAGCCGAGCGCACCCGCATCCTCAGTGAACTGACCGCCTGGGCCATGGAGGGCCGCTGGCTGCAGCTGGGCGACCGTCCCGGTCAACGGCTGCGGATCGTCTGCACGGAAACGCCGCTGACCATGTCCAAACGCAAATGGACGGAACTGTGCGAGATGACCTTCACCGCCTTCGGTATCCCCTTTTGGGAGGATGCCATGCCGGTGCAGGCCTACGCCGCCGGCACGACCGACTGCACGCTGCCCATCTCCCCCATGGGGACGGTGCGCCAGGTGCCCCTGCTGTGCTCCGTGACGCCCACGGACAACCCGCTGACCACCCTGCGCATTGCCGCCAACGGGGCGGAAATGGCCTTCTCCGGGCTTGCAGTACCGGCCGGGAAAACCCTTGCCATCGACTACGAGGACGGCCTCCTGACCGCCAAATGGACGGCAGACGACGGCACGGTCACGCCCTGCCTGCGCTGCCGCACGGGCGCGGAGTACATCCCCATCAACAGCCGTCAGAACAATAACGTGCGCATTATCACGGACGTTGCCTGTAGCGTGACCATCGGCGCAAGGGGGTGGCACTGGTGATCCTCTCTCCCCGACTGCTGGATGCGGACTTCCGCGAGGCCGCAGTGCTTCCGCCCGTCGCGTACAGCCTGACCGACAAGCTCACGCAGCTGTCCATGGCGGCCCTCACCCTGCCCTGCGATGCGCCGGAGGTGCCCGTCCGCGCCTTCGTGGAGCTATTCACCGCCGATGGCAGCGCGGGTATCTTCCGGGTGACGAACCTGCGCACCGCTCCCAGCGAGGTACGGGAGCTGACGCTCCAGCACGGTCTGTGCACCCTCAGTGACCACATGCACCCCGGCGAATCCACCGAGATCGGCTCCCTGCGGACGCTGCTGACGAAGCTGCTCTCCAACCAGACGCTGTGGACGCTGGGCACGGTGGACGTGCCCGACGATGAGGAGCTGACCTGGGAGTGCACGAACACCAACGACCTGCAGGGTCTGCTGACCATCATGCAGGAGCTACCCGGATACTATCTGGATTTCGACCAGACCGCCCGGCCCTGGGTGCTGCATGTGCGGGCGAAATCCACCGAGGTGGAATGCGAGGCCCGCTTTGACCGCAATATCACCCAGGCGCAGATCGAGTACGACACCACCGACATGTGCACCCTGGCCTACGCCGATGGCCTGGACGCGCCCATCGAGGCCGACACCGCCGATACCTGGGGCCCGATCGAGCGCCACGTCAGCGCCGACGAAGCCCTGGGCAAGGACGTCATCACCGCAACCGTCCAGCGCTACCTGGAGCAGCGCAAGAATCCCCGACTAACCATCACCATCACCGCCATGGAGCTCGCCCGCATCACCGGCGAGCCCTTTGACAGCTTCCGCAAAGGCCAGCTGTGCCGCTGCATCCTGCCGGACATGATCGCCGTGCAGCGCATTGAGTCCATCGAGCGCCCCGACCCCATCGGCGAGCCGGAGCATGTGGTGCTGACGCTGGCCTCTACCCAGGACGACCTGAGCGTCACCGTGGCGGGGCTGGTGGTAGACACCCGCTACGTGCGGCAATGGGTGCAGCAGCTGGAGAAAAATCTGCGGATCGAGGCGGAGAGTATTGATCTGCTGGCAGCTGAGATCACATTGAAGGCGACTCAATATGAAGTCGATGGGCTTTCCACCCGTGTGAATATCGTTGAGGTCGATCTGGACGCAGCAGAAGCGACGCTCCTGCTGAAGGCCAGCCAGACCGACATGGACGACGTGCTCCTACGGCTGAATGCAGCCGAGGGCACCCTCACCGCCCAGGCCAATGAGATCTACCTGAAGGCTGACAAGACCTATGTGGACAACCTGTATGCGCAGACGGTCAAAACGGACGAGCTGTCCGCACAAATTGTCACAGTTGTCGGGGAATCTCACTTCGGCAGACTAAGTGCGGATGCTATTAGCACGGACGGTTCGGTTCATGCTCATCACGTGTCTGCAAATTCTGTAACAGGTGAGATAATTCGGGTAACAGGGGGGCTGTATGTCAATAGTAGCGCAGTCGCAACACAGGACTGGATACAGGAACAGGGCTATCTGACCGCCGATTCCCTGCAACTGAAAACACTGTATGTCGTGACAAGCGTTGAAAAGACTATGAACAGTGCCGGTTATGTCATCGATGTAACCAGCACCGGCACGACCATCAGTTACTACGCATAGGAGGTCTGTGAATGGAAGAGCTGATTAGAAAGGTGCTTTTTACCCTTGACACCATCGAAGTCAAAGGCCGGGCGAACATTGACCGGATGCTCGGCTGCATGCAGTTACTTGAAAAGGTCGCTGATGCTCTTGCTCACAATCACAAAGTCTTCAGCGAAGTTAAAACCAATTCCCCCTTAAACACACGAGAAGGAGCTCTCATAAAATGACCACGATTCAAACAATACACCAATACTGTTGCGATCTGAATCAGGGTCCCAGCGAAGTGCATCTCAAAACGCCCATCATGCACCAGGATGCGCTAGGCGACGTGTTCCGCGTCTCCGTATGGCACGGCAACAAGACCGTAGACCTGACCGGCATGACCGTGCGTGGCTACCTGTATTTCGCTTCTACCCGCCAAACCATGCTGCTGGAAGGCAGCATCACGGATGGCTGCGCCTGCGTTACGCTGACCTCCGAGTGCTACGCCATTCCCGGCTATGCGTCCCTGGTTGTGCAGGTGCAGGACGGCGATATCCGCCATTCGCTGCTGAAGGTGAACATGTGCATCACCCGCACCGGCTCGGAGATCGTGATCGACCCTGGCGACATTCTCCCCACCTTGCCTGAGCTGCTGGGTCAGATCGCTGCCATGGAGCAGGCCACGGCCGAGGCCAGGGAGGCAGCAGCTGCTGCCGATGCCGCACGTGAGGGTATCCAGAGCGACCTTGACTCTGTGGACGGCAAAGTGGAGCTTCTGCCACTTCCGCGGGATCCGTTCATGGCGACGGAAGTGAATCTGGACGAGCTTCTTGCGCCCGGATTTTATGCGATCGACGAAACGTGCACCCTGCTCGGCGCTCCGGCAGCCATGGCGCTCCGGCCGCATTATGTGAAGGTTGAAGCGATTTTGCGCTCGGGTATTTCCTGGGTAAAGCAGACGGTGGGCAGGTGGAACAAGGGCAATGAGTACACCCGGATCATCACCGGCGCCGTGCCCAAGGAATGGGGGACCACTGCGCATATCGTTGAATCTACCAACGATACAGCCAACCGGACGGCGGAGCTGCAGCTGATTCTGGAAAGCGAAAAGTGTCTGAGACTGGGCGCCGGAGACTACTACATCGACGGCCTGACAATGCCGGAGGATTCGACCATCGAAGGCTGCGGAATGAATACGCGCCTGATCAGCACGAACACGGAGCATCTTCATTTTCTGACGGTGGGCAACGGCTGTACGGTCAGGAATGTTGCGCTGATCGGTCTGCAGACAGAGCAGCCTGCAGTGGGTACGAATACCGCGCACACCACCCGCGTGGGCGTGTACCACGGCGGCTATGAAGAACGGATCCTGATCAGCGGCTGTCTGGTGCAGGGCTTCGGAGATCAGGGCATTTTCTTTGAGAACGGCGGTTACAGCGTCAATGCCGCCCTGATTGAGAACTGCATCATCAAATACTGCGGTTCGGGCATCTATCTGCACAACACGGAGTATGCATGCGTTTCGAACTGCTCGGTGATCGACAATTTCATCGGCGTGCTGAACGCGGGCGGAAACAACAAATTCTCCAACTGCGGGATCGACTCCAACGCCTTTGGCTTCTACATCGGCGATGATCTGGAGGGCGTGGAGAACCACGGTCATTCGAGCTGCACCGGCTGTTCCTTCAACCACAATTCCAGCAGGGCTGTCTACATTCACAGCAATCCGCACGGATATGTCTTCTCCGGTTGCTGCATCTTTGATGCATCCATCAATCTGTCGGGCAACACGGCGGGTACGCTCTTTGACGGATGTGAGTTCGGTTCCGGCATTGAGATCGTCCACAACGCCACGGGCAGCAACTATTTCATGAACTGCATTTTCAACAACCTTGGAGGCATTTCTCATGTAATGGGTGAAGGCGCGGCCCGTGCCCGGTTCATCAACTGCTATAACTTCGGCACCGGCGCCGTTGTTGAATAACTGACAAGAAAGTGTAGTAACACGGGGAACGGCAAATGAGCCGTTCCCCTTTCCTATGCCATGAAAGGGGGTCGCTATGAGCAATACACCCGTCAGCGATAATATCCGCGCCTACTCCCTCGACCAGGTCGGCGCGGCCTACATCATGGGCGCCACGGCGGTAAAGTGCACTCCCAAATACCGCCGCGCCCTGGCGGAGGGCCGTTCGTCCGCCTATGCAGATAAGATCATCGACAACTGCCCCGTGCTCTCCGGCGAGCAGAGCAGCTGCGACGGCTGCAAGTATGAGGATGAGCTGTCCTTCGACTGCGCCCAGCTATCGAAATTTGCGGCCGCTGCCGGTGGCGTGAAGCTGCCCAGCGGCTCCAATTCCCAGTGGACGAAGGTGGACTGGTTCCGGAAAGGCGAGATCGCATCCATGCCCATGGACGTGGTGTGCTTCGTCTTCCACCACAACGACCAGACAGGCCGCAAGAGCCACGTCGGCGTGTACCTGGGTGACGGCATGGTCGCCGATGCCCGTGGACATACCTCTGGCGTGCTGCATAAGGACGTGTCTTCGTACCCCTGGACACACTACGCCATCCCCATCGAGATTGCACAGGAGGTCGGACTGGATATGTCTGAAAGACCCACCTACGCTGAAATGCGCCGCGACACCATCCGCAAGGGCAGTCGCGGCAACGCCGTCGCAGAGCTGCAGGGCATCCTCAATGCCTGGGATCCTGATCTGCAGATGAAGGTGGACGGCAAATTCGGTGCCGCCACCCACGCGGCGGTCATCCGATTCCAGCAGGCGCACGGCCTAACCGATGACGGCGTGGTCGGCCCCAACACCTGGACGGTGCTGCTGCGGCTGGCCGTGGAGCCGGATGACGGCGATCAGGAGCATGAGACGCTGGAGCCAGAGGATCAGACGCCCGATGTGGCGGCGCTGGTGGCAGATGTCAATCAGGCCATGGTGAATCTGCAGATGGCGGTCTCAGCCCTTGTCAATAGCGTGAAGGGGGGTGAAACTGATGTCTGACGCTGTACTGGTTGCGCTGATCAGCGGCCTGTGTACCCTGCTGGGCAGCCTTGGCGGTGTGATCGCTACATCCTCCCTGACCTCCTACCGGCTCAAGAAGCTGGAGGAAGAAGTCAGCAAGCACAACAAAGTCGTCGAACGCACCTTCCGCCTGGAGGGTCGCATGGACGAAGCCGAGCACGAGCTTCGCGACCTGAAGAAGTTCCATCAGCCTCATTAAGAAAGACCAACTATGAAAAGTCAACCCCTTGGAAGGGGTTGAGGAGAAAAAAGCAGGTGAGGGAGGTTAATCCTTCGGAAGGAAGGGACGATTTTGGGAGAGGATGGCATGGATAATGAAGCATAGTTTTCGGGAGACC
>JAFUOR010000049.1 GCA_017481825.1 Clostridia bacterium | reverse complement strand
TTACGCCGATGCGCTCGAAATAATTCGGATAGGTGCGGTTCATGGAGTGATTCCTCCTGAGTGGTCATATTTTGCTGTATGGATTCGACACGGCGGCCGGGATTCCTGCCGGGAGGCGGCTTTTTGTGTCCATGTGAAAAAGCCTTCCCCGGGGGGAAGGCGCAGGCGGAGGAGGAGGGCGACCAATGGTCGCCCCTACGGAAGTTGGGGTGGGGAGCCTTTGGGCGTCTCCTCAATCAATCTCGATCACACCCGGATACTGCGCCATGACCTCGTCAGCAAGGTTGACCCAGGTAGTGGCCGTCTGCGGCTCCTGATGGAAGGGCTTGCCTTCCACCAGGATGGAGACCTTCTCCACGCCGGGGAACTGGCTGGCGGTGAAGAGCACGGCCTGTACCGCCTGATGGCCGCCATCACTGTTTTGGGCGATCTGAGCGAACTCCTCCGTGAAGTCGATGGTGGCGACGCCGTTTTTGACCGTCACGGACTTGACGCCGCACTTGCCGGGGACGGGGCTCTCCAGGCCGGAGTCGGTTTTGGGGCCCTTCATCAGTTCAAGAATGGCGGTGGACAAATCGGCGGGCGAGAAGACCGTGCGCGTCACGGGGACGAGCATGCGGCCTGAGGCGGAGGGGAAATAAAGCTGCACGGCGTCGGCATAATCGCTCTGCGCCAGGGTGGCGACGCTCTCTACATTCACCGAATCGGCGGTGAAGACGCCGGATACATCCGTGCCGTGGGTCAGCTGGGAGCGCTTCTGCCCATCGAAGAGGAAGGTGACCTCCTCCACCGTTTCAAAGCAGCACAGAGCCGCGGCGGTCCCCTGCACCATGAGGAGCTCCTCCTCGGCGTTGGCGCAGTTGAGGGCCTGGGCGCTCATATCCACGCGGGCCTTGCCGCCGGAGATGTCCAGGTCGATAGTCACGCCCTCGGGGATGACGTTGGTCAGCCCCATGCGGGCGGCAGCGAGGTCGTTTTCGGCGGACTCCACCATCAGGGCGAGGGTCGCCTTGGCAATGCCGTCCTGCATGGGAATCTGCCGGGTGACGGGCACGAGGTAGCCGTCGCCATCCTCATACCAGCAGACGGTGGAGACCATCTCGATATCGTCCAGCGCAGAGACGGCAGCGGTTTGGGTGGTCAGGGGCGGTTCCTCGTAGACCATGGTGGTTTGTGCCTCGCCGCCGCCCCGCAGCGCCAGCACCACCACCAGCGCCGCGCTGGACACGATCAGCAGCCGTTCGAGGTCGACGCGGCGGGGCAGCCGCATTTTCGGCAGGTTGATGTTCTTGAGGAAATCAGGGAGTTTCATATGGGTCGCCTCCTTGTGCGTTGGTGGGCTGGTGAAGGTTATGTGCCGGAGAGAGCGGATATGCATGGTGGGGACAATGGCATACACACCGATCACGTGCCCTGCAAAAGGCCTCCTCCCCGTTGCATTTCCGGCGCATATCCTTTATAATAAGAGCAAACATCTGACAAGAAAGGGCTGAATACCCATGCCCATGGACGGCCTGACCCTCGGTTTTGCGGCACGGGAGATGCACGCCATCCTCGCCGGGGGACGGATTGATAAGGTCACCCAGCCGGAGAAGGATACCATCATCCTGCTTATCCGCGCGGGGGCGCAGAATCACAAGCTGCTCCTTTGCGCATCGCCCAACAACGCGCGGTGCCATTTGACGAATATGAGTTTCTCCAACCCGCTGGAGCCCCCGATGTTCTGCATGCTGCTGAGAAAGCAGCTGCTGGGCGGACGGGTGCTGGCGGTCAGCCAGATCGGCGGCGACCGGGTCGTGCACATCGATATCGACACGGTGGACGACATGGGCGACCATGTGCTGCGGCGGCTGATTCTGGAAATCATGGGGCGGCACTCCAACCTCATTCTGGTAGACGGGCAGGAGCGCATCCTGGAGGCGGCGCGCCACGTCAGCCTGGACATGAGCCGCGTGCGCCAGGTGCAGCCGGGGCTCCCCTATCTGCCGCCGCCTGCCCAGGACAAGCTCGACCCTGCCAAAGCGACGGCGGAAAACCTGCTGTCACGCCTGGAGGCGGCGGGGGATGTGCCGCTGTTCAAGGCCCTGGCGGGGAGCGTATCGGGCATGTCGATGCCCGCTGCCAGGGAGCTGGCCTTCCGCGTGCTGGATCGCGGGTGTGACCGCAGCGATGATCTGCCGTCCACAGCTGCGCGACTGGCGGATCTGCTGCATCGCCTGCCGGAGATGACCGATCCCCGCGTGCTGGTGGACGAGGGCGGCGAGGCGGCGGACGTGTTCGCCTTCCCCTACCTGATGCATCCGCTGGATGCGCAGCTCCCCTGCCCGACGGTCAGCGCAGCGCTGGAGAGGTACTTTGGCGCAAGGGATCAGGCGGATCGCCTGGCCCAGAAGAGCGCCAGCATGGTAAAGCTGCTGAAAAACCATGTGGAGCGCTGCGAAAAGAAGCTGGCCCAGCAGGAGGAGGATCTGAGCAACGCCGCCAAGCTGGAGGAATACCGCCTGATGGGCGAGATCATCAACGCCAACCTCTGGCAGCTGAAAAAGGGGCAGACCGAGGCCGTGCTGCCCAACTTCTACGACGAAAACGGCGCCATGATCACCATCCCCCTCGACATTCAGCTGACCCCTGTGCAAAATGCCCAGCGGTACTTCAAGAAGTACCAGAAGGCCCGCACGACCCGGGAGATGGCCGCGGAGCAGCGCACCGCCACCCTGGCGGAGCTGGACTACCTGGAGGGAATGCTGCTGGATGTGGGCAAATGCGTGGGCGAAAGCGAGCTGGAGGAGATCCGCGCGGAGCTCCAGCGCACAGGCTATCTGAAAAGGAGCGCCAACCGCCGCCAGAGACGCGCGCTGCCCAAATCCAAGCCCTACCACTACCGCAGCGCCGACGGCGTCGATATCCTGGTGGGCAAGAACGCCGCCCAGAACGAGCGCCTCACCGGCGATGCGCGGCCGAACGAAACCTGGCTCCACGCCAAGGACATGCCCGGCAGCCACGTCATCATCAAGCGCGAGGGGGACATCCCCGATGCGACCCTGGCGGATGCGGCCACGCTGGCAGCATGGTACTCCAAGGGCCAGCACTCGTCGATGGTGCCGGTGGATTACACACTCCGGCGCTATGTCAAAAAGCCCGGCGGCAGCGCCCCGGGCATGGTGATCTACACCAATCAGAAAACCCTGTACATGACCGTCAGCGAGAGCGATGTGAAGAAAATCGAGCTGGTGGACGGCTGAAAAGCGCCCCATGGGAACGAATGCCGAATTGATCGAAAGACGGAGGAACAAGCCATGTCAACCAAACTGACCCACGAACAGCTCCTGGCCCTGCTATCGGATATGTCCATCGAGGAGAAGGCCGGTCAGCTGGCCCAGATCCCGATCAGCGCCTGCATGGAGGGCGTGACCGAACCCACCGGCCCCATGGCGGAGATGAACCTCACCCCGGAGCAGATTGCCCTGAGCGGCAGCGTCATCGCTGTGCGCAAGATCGAGGCGGAGGACTGCGCCAAGGTTGTGCGGGATATCACTGCCCTGCAGCCCCATCACATCCCCCCGCTGGTGATGAAGGACGTCATTCACGGCCATCAGACCATGTTCCCCATCCCCCTGGCCATCGGCTCCACCTTTGACGAGGGCGTGGCGGAGGATATGGGCCGCTGCGGTGCGCTGGAGGGCGCTGTTTCCGGCACCCATGTGACCTTTGCCCCCATGGTGGACGTGGTGCGCGATCCCCGCTGGGGCCGCGTGATGGAAAGCCCCGGCGAATCCCCCCTGCTGTGCGGGCGCATGGGCGCGGCGATGGTGCGCGGCACCCGCGGTGATGATATTGCCGCCCCTGACCGCCTTGCGGCCTGCGCCAAGCATTTTGTGGGCTACGGCATCAGCCAGGCAGGCCAGGATTACGCCCCCATTGACGTGAGCCGCACGGAGCTCTACAACACCTATCTGCCGCCCTTCCAGGCCTGCATCGACGCGGGCGTGGACATGATGATGCCCGCCTTTGTGGGCATTGACCGCGTGCCCTGCGTGTGCAACGAGTGGCTGCTCAAGGATATCCTGCGCGATCGCATGGGCTTTGAGGGTATGGTCATCTCCGACTGGGACGACCCCCGCCAGCTGATCAACCACGGCGTAGCGAAGGACCTGCGCGAGGTATCGAAGCTGTGCCTGGAGGCAGGTCTGGACATGGATATGATGAGCTTTGCCCACCTGAACTGCCTGGCCGATCTGGTGCGCGAGGGCAAGGTGGACGAAAAGAAGCTCGACGAGGCCTGCCTGCATGTGCTGGCGCTCAAAAACAGCCTCGGTCTGTTTGATAACCCCGTCAAGAACGATTCCAACGCCTATCAGCAGGAGATCTGCGGCAGCGAGAGCATCCGCAAGGCGGCCTGGGAGGCGGCGGTGAAGAGCTGCGTGCTGCTCAAGAACGACGGCGCGCTGCCCCTGCGCACGGGCTGCAAGGTTGCCCTGGTGGGCAGCCATGCGGACGAGCACGCCATCCTCGGCGGCTGGACGCTGGATGCGGATACCGAATCCACCAAGACATTGCTGGACAGCTTTGGCGAGGATGAGCGCATCACCCTCGTATCCCCCGAGGAGGCGGATGTGATCCTGCTGGCCACGGGCGAGAATCAGTCCGACACGGGCGAGGACTGCTCCAAGGCCCATCCCTCCCTGACAAGCGAGCAGATGGCAGAGCTGCATTCCCTCAACGCCCTGGGCAAGCCCGTGGTGCTGCTGCTCTTCTGCGGACGCCCGCTGATCATCACCGATGCGCTCCCCCTGTGCAGCGCGGTGCTGAACGTGTGGTTCCCCGGCACCGAGGGTGCAAACGCCATCCGCGCGCTGGTCATGGGTGACCGCAATCCCTCCGGCCACCTGAGCATGACCATGCCCCGCGCCCTGGGTCAGGTGCCGATCCATCATGACCGCCTCAGCAGCGCCCGCCCGTGGGTGGAAGGCGCCGTCTACGTCAACCGCTACAAGGACGAGTCGAACTTCCCCCTCTTCCCCTTCGGCTTCGGCCTGAGCTACACGACCTTCGCCATGGAGGCGTCGGCCGAGGGCAATGTGGTGACGGTGAAGGTCGTCAACACCGGTAGCGTGGCTGGCGAAACCGTGGTGCAGCTCTACGGGCGCATGCGTCACGGCAGGCTCATCCGTCCCGACAAGCGCCTGCTGGACTGGCAGCGCGTATCCCTTGCCAGCGGCGAGAGCTGCCAGGTGCGCTTCACCGTGACGCCCGATATGCTGCGCATGTATGACGCGCAGGGCAAGGCCGTGGAGCCCGAGGGCGTGTGCGATATCGCCGTGGGCCAGAGCAGCGCGGCGGCCTACACCCTGACGGTGGATATGTAATCAAACTTGTCCTGCACGGCATATATTCCGACCATAAAAGCGGCTCAACCGGTTATCCAACCACCGGTTGAGCCGCTGTATCATCCGATTTTCCCCAACTCAACCGTTGGTCGCTTCCACTCAACCAGCCATTATGCTATGGTTAAGCCGCGTTGATGGACGACCATCCGCTGAAAGGAGCACACCATGCTGAACCTGAAAGATTTGACCCTTGGCCGCCGCATCCAGGCGCTGCGCAAGCAGCAGGGCATGACCCAGGAGGCGCTGGCCGAGCATATGGGCGTGAGCGCACAGGCGGTGAGCAAATGGGAGAACGACCAGTCCTGCCCGGACATCATGGCATTGCCGCGTCTGGCCCAAGCGCTGGGCACGAGCGTCGATGCGCTGCTGACGGGCGAGAGCAGCGCGGCCTCCCCCATCCCTGCCTCCCGCAAGCCCGAGGAGCTGATCGTACGCATGGCCTTTGCCGACGCCGACGGAAGCCGCCTGGGCCTGAATCTGCCCTTCACCGTGTTCCGGCTGCTGGTGCGCCACGGGATGATCAGCGTGTCCTTCCACGGCGAAAACGGTGAGTTTGACGTAAACGAGCAGGCCAAGCTGCTGCGCAACAGGGATTTTTCGACCATGGTGCAGATGATCGAAACCGGCGTATCCGGCAAGCTCCTGGATCTTGAGGACGACGGCGAGAAGCTGACCATCTGGACGGAGTGAGGTGAGAGACATGAAGATTCGCATTTACAACCCGGAAAAGGACTCGGAAAAGAACCTGTGGATCCCCACGGGCTTCCTGTTCACCAAGGTGGGCATGTACTTCGCCGCGAAGATGATGTCCTCCCAGGCGCGCAAGGAGTATGACAAGAAGATCGACGAGATGTGGAAGTCCTCCGGCGACGCCATGGACGATCTGATCTCCATGGATGACGTGGAGGCCGCCGAGCGCCTGACCCCGCCCATCACCGAGGAGCAGGCCCGGGAGCTGTTTACCGCCCTGAAGGACGCCAAGTACCTGATGCACGGCCTGCCGTTGGTCTCCATTGAGACCGCGGAGGGGCTCCGGCTGCGGGTGGATTTGTAAGGCGACGCAGCGCACTGCCTTGCGCATAATCGAGCCTGCTGCGGGGAGGACCTCCTCCGACCACGCCGCGGGGTCTTCGACCTGCTCCACGGGCCCACCTTCCTCAGAACCGGGCGCCCGGTGGCGGGAAGGTTTTGAGTAAGTGGACATCCAAAAGGCTCCCCTGTAAACGGGGAGCCTTGCTTTGTATTCCGTATTTTACCCCTGCAGCGCCGCACTGCTGTGCGCGCTCTCCTGCGCTGCGCCGCTGTTGGCCTGCAAAAAGCCTTCGGTGGTCTGATCCTCTGTCATGGCGCAGGCCAGGGCGTAGGCCTGGTCGATGAGGGCGCTGCGGGTGGGCAGGGGCAGCGAGCGGAGACGGCGCAGGATCTGCGCCAGCTCGTCCACCTGGCCAGGGAGCGCCAGATAGCCGTTTTCGCCGTCGCGGATGAGGCCGTCGAAGCCCTCGCCACGGCTGGCTACAGCGATACAGCCCTGGGCCATCGCCTCCAGATACACCATGCCGTAGGTCTCGGGACTGCTGACCATGACGAATGCGTCAGCCTTTTTCATTTCATCGATCACGTTTTCGCGGGGAAGCCAGCCGGTGAAGGTGATGCGCGCATCCCCGGCGGCCAGGGCCTCCAGGCGGGGGCGCTCCGGGCCGTCGCCCACGATGGTAAGCGTCACGGGGAAGTCCAGCTGCGCCAGGGCCTGAATCAGGTGATCGACGTTTTTCAGGGGGATCAGCTGCCCGGCGTAGAGGAGGTGGAGCGTATCAAAGGGGCGCTGCTTTTTGCGGGCGATCTGCTCCGGGCTGCCCAGGAGGGCAGCGTCCAGCCCTGTATACACCGGTACGGGCGCCCCGCCGCAGCGCTGCGTGAGGTACTCCTGCACGTTCCTGTTGCGGTAGCCCCAGGTGTTCAGCTGGCGGATGAAGCGCAGGATGCGGCCCTGGCTGTCCCGCTCCCTCAGGAGCATGACGTCCATGTTATGAAAATCGCCCAGGGTGGCGGGGGTATCGGCGAAGATCTCCGTCAGCCCCGCAAAGACCGTGGGAAAATGGACGAACACCTTATCCGCACGCCAGCCCAGCTCCTTCTTCATGCGCCGCAGCTGCTGGTTGATGATGCGGGCCTGGAAGCCCTCGGGATAGACGCGGCGGGGCGTGAGCATCTGGAAGCGGATCAGCCGCACGGGCACGCCCTCCACCGTGTAGCTGCGGCAGGACGGCCAGATGTGGCGCAAGCGCGCGGGGGATATCTCCTTCACCGCCCAGTAGGCCACGTGAACCACCTGCACCCGGTGGCCCTTTTCCAGGAGCATGCGGGCAAAGTAGTGCACAACCTTCGTATCCGGCACCAGCCCCAGCTCCTTGGGCGAGGGGTAGTGATGGGTGTAAATGAGGATGTTCATCTTAGAGCCTCCACCAGCTGAGGCCCTCGGCTTCCACGTCGGCGATGCTGTAAAGGCCCTTGACGTCGATGAGCACGCTGCTCCTGCCGGCGTCCGGCCTGAACAGGCGGGCCAGCTCGGCGACGGTCATCGCGCGGAAGGCCCGGTGCGCCACCGCCACGATGACGCAGTCTGCATCACTGATCTCCTCCATGGGCGTGAGGGTCACGCCGTATTCCCGCATGGCGTCGGCAGGGTCGGCGCAGGGATCCACCACCTGAGGCACGATGCCGTACTCCTTCAGGCGGATGAGGATGTCCTCCACCTTGCTGTTGCGGGTGTCGGGGCAGTTCTCCTTGAAGGTCAGGCCCAGAATGACCACCCGGGCCGTCTTGGGGGTATGCCCGGCGAGGATCATCTTCTTGATGGCAGCGTCAGCCACAAAGCGGCCCATGTTATCATTGACGATGCGGCCGTTGAGGATGATCTGGCTGTGATAGCCCAGCTTCTCCGCCTCGTAGGTGAAATAGTAGGGGTCCACACCGATGCAGTGGCCGCCCACCAGACCGGGGCGGAAGCCCAGGGCGTTCCACTTGGTGTTCATGCCGTCCACCACTTCGTTGGTGTCGATGCCCATGCGGTCAAAGACCATCGCCAGCTCGTTCATGAAGGCGATGTTCACATCGCGCTGGCTGTTTTCCACCACCTTGATGGCCTCGGCGGTCTTGATGCTGGAGACGGGATGGGTGCCCACCTCGATGACCAGGTTGTACACCTGGCGGATTTCCTCCAGGGACTGCGCATCCATACCGGAGACGATTTTGACAATGTTCTCCAGCCGGTGCACGGGGTCGCCGGGGTTGATGCGCTCGGGGGAATAGCCCACCTTGAAGTCCACACCGCATTTCAGGCCCGACTCCCGCTCCAGGATGGGGATGCACACATCCTCCGTGCAGCCGGGATAGACCGTGGATTCATACACCACGATGGAGCCCGGGGTCAGGTTGCGGCCCACGATCAGGGATGCGCCCTCCACCGGGGCCAGATCGGGCGAATGGTCGGTATTGACCGGCGTGGGCACCGCCACGATGTGGAAGCGGGCCTTACGCAGCTCCCTTTCATCGGCGGTGAACATGACCGTCGTGTCCCGGATGGCCTCGTCGCCCACCTCATGGGTTGGGTCCTTGCCGGAAAGGTAGGTGGCGATCTTCTCCCGGTTCAGGTCAAAGCCGATGACCTTCACGCCCTTGCGGGCAAAGGCCACCGCAATGGGCATGCCCACATAGCCCAGGCCCACCAGCGACAGCATTTCTTCTCCGGATACGATCTTTTCATACAGGCTCATAGCGCTGACTCCTTTCGCGGTGCGGGACATTCGGCGGAGGGCTCCGCCTGATGCTTGTGCTCAAACCATTCCCAGGCCTGGCGGATGCGGCGCGCGTCGAACCGATCGTCCACCGTGACGTGCTGGGATTCCTCCATCTGCCGGGCAATCACATCATCAAAGGAGCCGATCACCCGGGCGGGAACGCCGCCCACCACGCTGCCGGGCGGCACGTCATGGGTCACGACGCTGCCCGCCGCCACAATGGCGTTGGGGCCGATGCGCACCCCGGGGAGAATCCGGGCGCTGTGGCCAATGAAAACATTGTCCATCACCTCGATGCAGCCCAGATGCTCGCAGCAGTGCCCCCGCCCCATGCGGTTGGCCAGGAGGTAGATCACATCATGATTGATGAAGGTCACATCCGCCGCCACGACAACATTGTTGTGCAGCCGGATGCATTTGGGGTCGGAGGGCAGCTTGCGGGGCTGCCAGAAGAGATTCTCCCCGCAGGCGTCAAACACCTGATGGCGCAGGATGTAGTTGCGGCGGTTTCGCGCCAGAGGCAGCAGGTAGAACCAGGTGCTGCGCGTCAGCTGGCGCAGCAGGCTGAGGATTTCTTTGCCCTTGGACATGGCGGATACTCCCCTTCCCTTGTGCTCACAGACTCTGAATGAAGCCGTCGATGGAATCGATCAGGGTCTGCGTGTTGGACTGATAGGTGCGGAAGGTCATGCTGCGGATGCGCACCAGCTGCTGGGACAGCTCCGTCAGGTCTTCACAGGGCAGCGCCAGCTGCAATTCGTCAAACATCGACATAATTTGCAGCTGATGATCGTCCACATGCTCACCATAGCGGGCCAGGCGCGGCACCACGATCACCCGCTTGCCCAGCTTCACCGCGCGGATGATCGCGCCCGTGCCGCCATGGGTGATGACGATATCCGCCCGGGCCATACAATCAGCGAAGCGCTCCGCATCCAGGAAGGGCTCGCAGGGATAGTGGCGGGGCTGATAGGTGCTGCTGCCGCTCTGGGCAAAGACCTCCTCGGTGATTTCTCCCGATGCGACCAGCTCATCCACCGCCTTCAAAAGGCGGTCAAACTGGAATTTCTGAGAACCCAGGGCTACGAAGATCATCAGTAGATCCCTCCCAGATACAGCGCCTTGGGGTAGACCTTGAGCATGCTCTCCCACTGCACATAGAAGCGGTCGGCAAAGCGGTAGAGGAATTTGCCGGTGATATTGCCCGAGGTGACCCGGGCGAAGGATTCGATGTACACCAGCTTTTTGCCAAAGAGCACCTTCGCCATCAGGCACAAGGGCACCACGCACAGCGCGCCGGTGGTGATGACCACATCAGGCCGTTCCTTCAGGAGAATCCACAGGGATTTGCAGGCGATGCCGATCATCTTGGGCAGAAAGAGCGCCTCGTGCCGGTTCACCTGGGAAAGATGGTAGGTCTTCTGATCCGCGCTGGGCGCCTTGTAATCGGTCCTTTCGGTGATGAGGCAGCTGTCGTAGCGGGCCATCAGGGGCCTGAGCATGAGCAGCTGCTCCAGGTGTCCGCCGGAGGAGGCGATGAAGGCCACCTTCTTCCTGCGCTGGGACATGGGATCACGCTCCCTTCATCGGGTTCGGACAAACAGGCGCATGAGACCGCTGCCGGCAGCCGCGCCCAGGACATTGGCCAGGATATCCTCCAGATCGCATTCGCCGATGCTCAGCAGGTACTGGAGGGACTCAATGGCCGTGGAGAACAGCAGCCCGTAGGCCACGACCATCAGCAGCATGCCGCGCTTGCCGGGGCAGGCCGCCGTGAGCAGGAAGCCAAAGGGCAGGAACAGCACAATGTTCTGCACCACATGCCCCAGGGGCTGCAAGGAGCCGGTGGCGATGGCCTGCTGCACCTTGTACAAACCAAAGAGCACCTTGGTGCTGCTGGTGCCGTCGCGGCTGAAAAGCGTCACCACGCACACCGCCAGCACCGAAAGGATGAACAGGACCGTCATGGGGCGGTTGAGGGCATCCGCATGGCGGCGCAGGCCCTGCAGGCCCAGATACACCGCCGCGCAGGGCAGGAGGAGCGTCAGGAGCATCAGCACCTCGTCAGAGCTGCCAAGGGCATGGCAGCACATCAGCAGCACACCCAGCAGCACGCCGGTCACCGCCAGCAACAGCACCCGTCGCTGGGAGGGCGTGCCGCCAACGCGCGGGTTATCCGCCAGCATCTGCAGGGATATCATATACGCGCACAGGACAAAGGCGCAGATCATGAAAACGGGCATGGGGCTTCCCTCTTATTCATCAGTAATCGTACAGGTCAAGGGTCGTATCGTCGATGGACAGGCGCGGAATGGTGTAGGGATCATCATGGTTGCCCCGCAGCAGGGGGCGGCCCTTCACCGCGCAGGCCAGGCGATAGCCGGACTCCTTCATCAGCGCAAGGGTCGTCTGGTTATAGGCGCCAAAGGGGTAGGCAAAGAGCGTGCAGGGCCTGCCCAGCAGGGCCTGGAGCTTCTCCCGGGAGGCATGCAGCTCATGGCGCTGCTTCTCAGGCGATGCCGCTGACAGCCGGGTATGATCCGTGCCGTGGGAGCCGATGGTCACCAGGGGATTTTGCGCCATCTCCACCACCTGCGCGGTGGTGAGGTACCCCGGCTGATCCAGCTTATCGGTCAGGATGAAGGCCGTGAAGGGGATCCCCTGCCCCGTCAGGAAGGGATAGGCGATGGAGTAGACGTCCTCCAGGCCATCGTCGAAGGTGATGGCCGCCTTGCTCGAGAGGTTCCCGGAGGCCAGGATATCCGTCAGGGAGACATAGGGGCCGTGGCGGCGCACGAAATCGTAGAAGGCCTGCGTATCCAGCTTGCGGCCCGTCAGCTCCAGCGCAGGATGGCTGGAGAGGTTATGGAAGGCGTAGATGTTATCGTGGGGCAGCAGGAAAAGCAGCCGCAGATACAGCGCCTTAAGCTTTCTTTTGATCATCGCGGGCCTCCTGGGTCAGTTGGATGAAGTGATCGGCACAGATGCGCCAGGAGAAGCGCTCGATGAGCGCCCGGGAGCTTTCCGCCAGAACCGCGTCATCGGGCTTGTCGCCGCAGACCCAGTCCGCAGCCTGATCGAAGGTATCGCACAGATAGTGGCCCGCCATTCCCGTGAGGATGGCGTCCGGCCCCGGCGCGTGGAAGGCAGCCGCCGAGGAGCGGTAGTACACGGCCTCCATCAGCGCCATGCCGAAGATCTCGCGGGTGCACAGGTTCAGGAAGAAATCGGCGATCCAGTGGATCTCCCACATGTTTTCGTAGGGGACGCGCTCGATGAGCTGCACCCGGTCGGCGACGCCCAGCTCGGCTGCGCGCGCCTCGACCTTCTCTTTAAGGTAGCCCTCGCCCACCATCAGGAGCTTCATGGGCTTGCGCTGGCAGGCCCGGGCAAAGAGCTCCACCACCTCCACCGGATGCTTCTCCGGCTTGAGGCGGCCCACGAAGCTCACGATCACATCATCGGGGCCGTAGCCATAGCGGGCGCGCAGCGCGCTGCGGTCATGGGCAGCGTAATCGGTCTTGAGCTCGGATTCATCCAGGCCCACCGGGGCGATGGTGCAGTCCGCCGCGCCCAGGGCGCGCAGCTCCTCCTGCACAGCCTTCGACTTGGCGATCACCGGCAGGCGCTTGTAGATGCGCAGCGTGCCCAGGGCAAAGGCGATATCCATCAGGCGGGATTTGAAATTCCGCTGGGCGCTGTGGGCAATGCCGATGTAGGGCACAAAGGCAATGCCATGGCGGCGGCAGAAGCGCTCAATATGGGGCAGAAACAGCTGCGTATCGGCAAAGAGGAGCAGGCCGTCCAGCCGGGGATCGATTTCCCCTGCCCGCAGCATGCCATGCACGCCCAGGGCCGGCACGGGGATGTAACGGATTTCGATGCCCTCGGCAATGGTCTGGCGGTCTGCAGGCTTATCCTTGGCGACGCACTTGTAGATGGTCACCTGATGGCCCCGGGCCACCAGCGCCTTGCCCAGGCCGATCTCCTGAGAGTGATAGAAGCCCTTCTTGCCAAAGCCGCTGACGATGGTCACCAGAATTCCAAGGCGCATAGGTATTCCTTCCTTTCACTTCTTCCTGAATGGCCGCAGCACCTCGCGCCACTCCTCCGGGGTGAAGACCACGGCGAAGTGCACCAGCATGCCAATGCCGGCATAGAGAATGACGCACAGGATCAGCGTCGGCCAGGAAGCGGGCATGTAAAGCCGGGACAGGCCCATGAACAGGCCCGTCAGCACGGCGCAGGAGAGCACGTTGCGCAAAATGTTGGGATAGAATGTACGCAGGGGCTGATGGAGCACATGCGCCATATAGACCGGGTTGGAAACGACGTTGATGAAGCCCACCAGCACCGCCGTGGTCCACACCACCGCATCGATGCCCATGTCCGTGAAACGCAGCAGCACCACCATACCCAGCACGTTCATCACACCGGTGACGATGGTCACCATGCAGGGGATTTTCTGCTTCACGGTGAGGGTGTAGATGTAGTACAGGGGCTTCATGGAGCCGCTGGCCACGCTGGTGAGCACGGTGATGACGGTCAGACGGTAGACCAGGGCGATATCCTCCCCAGGAATCCAGAGGCGGTAATACGCCATGCCCAGGGCTGCAAAGCCCGCAAAGGCCAGATTGGCCATCATGCCCGAGAGCTTCATGGACAGCTTGAGCTCCCGCATCAGCTTGTCAATCTTGTTTTCAGCGTAGGAGCGCAGGAAGATGGGCTGGAAGGTCTGAGCCACCAGATGATAGAGGCTGTGGAAGATCAGATCGATGCTCTTGGCGATGGCCAGCTGACCCATGGCCAGGGGCGTGAGCATCAGGTTGCAGATGGCCAGGTCAAGGCCGTTGTGCAAGAGCGCGCCCAGATCATTGGCGGAGGACCAGACGCCGTCGGCAACGAGCTTCTTCACGGCCTGGCGGCGGAAGGAGGTGCGGCGCACCCGCAATTGGGGCGTAAAGCGGCGGGTGATCCACACGTTGGAGGCTATCACCACCCCCGAGGCCGCCATCAGACCAAAGCCCACATAGGCCACCCGCGCCTCCAGCAGGCGGTAGATGACCAGCAGCAGCACCGCCTCCACCACATAGGAGATCAGCTTGAACAGCCCCACGATATCCAGCCGGTTGGCGATATACGCCCCCGCGCCATACACCGTGAAGATGGTCACCAGCAGAAAATTGACAAAGACGATCAGGAACAGCCACTGCACATCGGAGAGAATCTCCGGCGGAATGACGAAAAGCCGGTCCAGGTACACAATCGCCACGCAGGCGCCCACCAGCACGCCGCCGCCCAGCAGTACATCGCCAAAGAAGGTGGAGCTGAAATAGGTGTTGGCCTTTTCCATCTCCCCGTTGTGATAGGCCACCGCGATGTGACGGGATGCAAAGGAATTGAGCGCCAGGGTAATGATGGTGGCATACTGCGCCAGATTCTTGGCAAGGGAAACAAAGCCATAGGCCGCAGTGCCCACGGTTTGGGTGATGAACGGCGTCAGAACCAGCGTGATCATGTAGTTCACCACGAAGGCGGCGCCTGTGACCAGCATGGTTCGCAGCAGCTTTTTCAAATCGAATCCCCCCTGTTACGCCTGATGCTGGAATTCCGCAGGCTGGTCGTCCTCCCTGCAGCAGGCGGTGCCCAGAGCGAAGAAAAGGAACATGGTCATGAATTCATGGGTGGAGAAGGCGCGCTCGGTCAGGCCGTAGACCATGAAGAAGAGGATGAACGCGCTGCACCACAGGTAGCGGTTCTCCTGCAGCTCCTGGATGCGTTTGAGGGAATCCAGGGTGGTCAGGAAGAACACGCCCACGCCCAGCACGCCCGAATTGAGCAGCATCTCGACAATCACATTGTGCGCGCCGGAGGTCTGGCTGGCCATGAAGGAATACTCGTCAAAGGCGCTGTGGAGCAGATCCACCGCGGCCTCATCGCGCCAGAACATGGCATAGCCATAACCGGTGATGGTGTTGTTGCCCATGATAAGCTCCAGGGCCGCCTCCCACAGAGGCACGCGGCCGGTGAGCGTAGCGTCCTTGCCGATGGCATTGAGCAGGGGCTCAAAGAGCGGAATGATGGTCAGGGCGAAGATCAGGAAGCCCACGCTGCCCACCACGTACATCCACCCCAGGGGCAGACGGCCCGACACGCCCCATTTGGGCTGGAGCTGCAGCAGGTACACCACCGGCACCATCAGGCAGAACAGCGAGCCGGTGTTGTGGGTCAGGAAGAGCAGCACCGTCTGCAGGCCCAGGAAGATGATGAACAGGCGGGACACAGGCGCCTTCTGCTGGGCATACATGCGCAGCAGCACCACCTGCACCATCACGCCGAAGGCCAGCTCGGTACCCGCGCCGTTCTTGGCGGAGTACAGGCCCACGAAGTCCCCGGCGTAGGCGGCGCTCTCCCTGTACACATAGGCGGGGAAAATCAGCACGAACACCAGCGTCAGGGCCACGAAGATGATCTGGGCGTAATAGACGCGCTCCAGCACGCTCTGCAATGAAAACTGGTTGCACAGCCACAATGTGAATAAAACCGTGACCGAAAAGCGGACACAGGTGATGATCTGTTTGCTGGGACTGACGGACACCAGCATGGAGCTGACAAAGAGCACCACCACCAGCAGATAGATGGACATGTATTTGCGCCTCAGGTCCAGCACGACCACATCCATCACGTTGTTGGCGCTGGTCATGAACATCACGGCGATCATCAGCAGGAAGGCGCAGTAATCCACCACCGTGCCCAGCCATTCGCCGAAGACGCGGGTGTAGTTGCCGGGGAAACCAAGGCTGTTGAGGAATATGAAGATAATGATCAGGTCAATAGCGCTGCGTTTTCTGCTTGCGCGTGCTTCCATGGACATCCCCTCTTGACGCCATCGCTGATTGCCCGGGGCGCATGCACACCTCATGACAATCAGCGATGGCTTGATCAGTTGCAGGGCAAAAGGAGTTTACTTCTTCTTGCCCTTGGCGTTCTTGCGGGCGGAGGCGTCCGTATCATCCTCGCTGCGACGGCTGGAGGTGGAGACGCCGTTGACCACGCAGCCCACCACGCGGGTGCCGGACTTGTCCAGGCGCTCCAGGGCGTCACGGATGACGGGGATGGTTGCCGAGTCATAGCGCACGACGAACAGCACGCTGTCGGCCACCTGATTCAGGCTCATGGCGTCGGCCACCATGCCCACGGGCGGGGTGTCCATCAGCACGTAGTCGTAGTTCTGGGCCAGACGCTTGACCAGGTTCATGGTCGTCTCGTCCATCATGATGCCGCGGCGCTCCACCACCGTGGGCAGCAGATCCAGATAGCCCGTGAGGGTGGTGATGGCCTCGGTCTCGTTGATATCGCCGCGATAGAGCGCGTTGAGGGAGCGCTCGTATTCCACCGTATCCAGGAACATGCTGCCCAGGGTGGGATTGCGGAAGTCGAAGTCGATCAGCAGCACGCGATAGCCCAGGTCGGACAGGGCCACGGCCAGGTTGGCCGCCACGACGGTCTTGCCCTCGTTGTGGGACGCGGAGGTGACGTAGATGCACTTGTGCACGCCCGAGCCCAGACGGTTGCGCAGGATGTGCGCCGTGGAGGAGAGCTCCTCGACGATCTCGCTCCCCGCGCCGCTGGAGGTCAGGGACACCTTGCTCTGGCCGAACCAGCCCGCATCATCGGGGATGGTGCCCAGGGTCTCCAGGCCAAAGAGGGTGTTCACATCGCGCACGTTGGTCAGCGTGGGCTGGATGAGAATCTGCAGCGCGCTGATGCACACGCCCAGGATCAGGCCGATCATGGTCATGTACACCCAGATGGAGGCATTGAGGCTGCCGCCGATGAGGTACTTGGAGGTGGGCTCGTTGATGACGGTCATGCCGCCGATGCCCAGGGTCTCCTGGAAGAGCTCCTTGGCCTGGGCGGTCAGGGTCTGCAGGATTTTCACGCCCTCCTCGGCGCTGCGCCAGTACAGCGACATCTCGATGATGCGGGTCGTGCCGTACTGCTTCAGGGCCAGGTTGTTGCTGATATCCTTGGGGGTAATGCCGATGAGGTCCATCTGGGTGATCAGGGTGTTGAGCGACAGATCGCTCTGCAGCACGTAGATGGCCGAATCCACCATGTTGTTGGCGATGGTGATATCCTCATTGCGGGGATAGCTGGCGTTGCTGGCGGGATAGTTGCCGCCGCCGTTTTCCGACGTGATGACCGCGGAGGCGGTGATCAGGTACTGCTTGGCCATCTCCCCCCGGAGGAAGGAAAGGGCGGACAGCGCGATACCGATGACCAGACCGGCGATCGTCATCATCAGGATCATCTTTTTATTCTTCGCAATCGCATGGAGCAGATCGCCCAGGCGGAGCTGAATGGACGAAGAACTGTTCACTAACACTCACTCCCTATCGTTGCATCAGTTTTTCTTGCCCTTGCGGACGCGCACCACAATGGCGATCAGCAGGCACAGGCCGGCCACGGCGCACACGACGATGATCGTATCCGTGCCGGACCACAGGGCGTACTCATACACCTGCAGCTGCGCGCCATCCTCCACGGTGACGGACTTCTGCTGGGTCATGTCGCCATCCACCACCAGGGAGTACCTGCCGGGGGCAAGGCCCTCCAGGGTCTGGCGCATGGCGCTGGTCGTCCACAGCTGCACGGGGCTGCCCGCTTCATCGTACAGACCCATGCTGATATCCGAGAAGCTGCTGCGCATCAGCGCATCCACTGCGGCAAAGGCCACGCGCACGATGTAGTTGTTCACATCCATGCTGGATACGGCCTGCTCGTCGATATGGCCGCGCTCGGTGACGGTGAAGGTGTATTCCTCCTCGGGGAAGTTGTAATCCTCCAGCGTCGAAATCTGACGGATGTGGTACACGCTGTCCTTCTCCAGGTCGGTCAGGATCAGCTGGCCCAGCCCGTCGGTGGTCATGGTCTGGACGTTCAGTTCGCTGCCCTCGCGGTACACGGCGAACTCCGCGCCCTCCAGCACCCGGTTGGGATACAGCTCGTCCCGGGCGGTGAGGATCATCGCGGTCTTGCGGCAGCTGTAATTCAGGTACACAGCCGTGTCAAAGGTCGCGTCCTTCTTGCGCACATCCACGGTATCGCTGCTGGCAAGGCCGGCGTAGTAGTCAGGGATGGTCTCCTGCATCACGGTGTACTGGCCCAGGTACAGCTCGATGCTCTGGCCCTTGCCCTCCGCATCGCAGACGATGGTGTCCGCCACCTCGCCCTTGGCGTAGCGCAGCGTGCCGTCAGGAGTGATGATATCCTCCGCCGCCACGACCCGGAAGGTGCCGTAGCCGACGTTCTCCTCGGTATCCGCGTCGGTCATCTGGACGTTGATGACATTCTTGGAGGGCTCAAAGGGAATGCGCACCACATAGGGCGCGGGCCAGTCGTAGGCCTCATCGAGGGTGAAGTACACATCCTCAGCGTCGTCATAGCCCTCGGGGGCGTTGAGCGCGCGGAAGTAGTACTGCTTGATGGCCACCTTCTCCGGCAGGAAGAAGGTGCCGGCCTCGGTGGTGGTGAACTCGTGGTACCAGACCTTTTCGGGATAGTAGGTATTGAGCGTCTGGCGGACGTCGGAAACGTCGAAGAGCTCGAAGATGATGCCATCCTTGGGGATGACGCGGTCGGTCTCGTTGTCCACAATCATGGCGTAGACCGCGGCCTTGTTGGCCTCGTCATAGCCGTAGCCATAGCCGCCGCCCGCCGGGTTATAGGGGGTGGGCGTGGGCGTGATGGTCACAGTGGGGGTGGGGCTGACCCACATTTCCGGCGTGGGGGTGTGCCAGGAGCCGCCGCCATCGCCGTCGTCGCCCTCGTCAAAGTCGCCGTCGCCAAACTCGGGCGTCACCGTCAGCACGGGCGTGGCGGTATAGTCGCCATAGCCCGTCCATTCCTCCTCCGGGGCGTGCATCAGATACAGGATCAGCAGCACGGTCACCAGCATGACCACCAGCAGGAGGGACGAGAGAATATCGGTAAATGACTGCCAGTAGCTGATCTCCTCAGTGTTTTTCTTCATCGCTCAGCCCTCAATTCTCCTGCGCGGTCTGGGACGCGTTGGTCTTCTCGCCCTTGCTGCGCTTGGTCACCTCGAGGAAATCATCCACCGACAGCGGCGCATGCAGCACATAGCCCTGGCCCTCGGCACAGCCCGCGCGGCGCAGCTCGGTCAGCTGCTCCATGGACTCGATGCGGTTGGCCCACAGGGTGATGTGCTGCGCCCTTGCGTGGGCGAAGACCTGGGCGATGTTCTCCTTCTGCTTGCCGACGCTGAGCTTGTAGGCGTCGGGGTTGGCGCCGGTGGCTCTCACGGCCAGGAAATCGCCGTCGAAGCTGTCCATCACCACGCGGAAGCCCTGGGCACGCAGCGCCTCCTCGGCCTCCAGAATGATGCGGCCGTTGCGCAGGTAACTCGTCTCGTTGATTTCAATTTCAATATAGCACGGGGGGATGCGGTACTTCTCCAGCATCTTCTTGAAGAAGGCGGGCACGTCAAAGGCCAGCACGTCCGTACCGGAGACGTTCACCGACACGGGCAGGGGGCGGATGCCGGCGTCAATCCAGCCGCGGATGGTCTTGAATATCTCCTCCCAGATGTACTGATCCAGCCGGGCGATGAAGCCGTTCTTCTCCACCACATCCATGAAGGAGGAGGGCTCCAGCAGACCGATCTCGCTGTGGTTCCAGCGGATCAGCGCCTCCGCGCCCACGATCTCACGGCTCATGAGGTTGCAGCGGGGCAGAAGGTAGAAGCAGAACTCGCCATTGCGGATGGCGTCCTGCACCTTGAGCATGACGGACTGCTCGTTGCCGGACTTGGCGTTCTCCTGCGCAGCAGCGGCGCCAAAGCCATTCTTGGGCAGGCGGTCCAGGCGCTCCAGGATGGCCTTGATGCTCCTGTGCTGGAAGGCGCGGCCCTGCTCCTCGGCCGAGGGCATGATGTAGGTGTGGAAATCGTAGAGGAACAGTTCCATCTCGCGCACGGTGGTGTTCCACAGCAGCCTGTTGACCAGGTTGTAGACGATGGAGAGGATCACGCCCGCCACGGAGGTGTAGAAGGCGACCTCAATACCACCCAGCAGGGTCTCCACGCTGTTGAGCGCCGCATCCACGGAGCTGAAGCCGATGCTGGAGATACCCAGGATCAGGCCCAGGAAGGTGCCCAGCAGGCCAAGACCGGTCAGGGTGCCGGGAATCTGCAGACACGCGCTGTGCCAGCAGCGCACGGCCAGGGAGTCCTCATTGATCATGGTGTCGATATCGCTGATGATCTCCTCCTGGGCGTACTGGCGGTTGGCCTTCTCCATGTAATCCTTAAAGAGCTCCGCCAGGGGCTGGTAGTGAAAGAGGCGCTCCGACTGCTGCAGCACAAGCCAGTGGTCGTTGGAGGTGACCCCGCCGATGCGGCGCACGCTCCTGCGGCCCTGCTTGAAGCCCTGGCCGAAATTGGAGCAGGGCAGCAGGCCGAAGACAAGGCCCAGCAGCACGATCACGCACATGACCACCACAAACAGCAGCGAAATCACATCCGGCGCCATGGCGATCAGCAGCGCGCCACACAGGACAAAGACAAACACGGCGGCAAGAAAAACCTTACTCATTTCACCATATCTCCACAATACAAGTTTGTTGATTCAGCAGAAACATCAGGAGCCCGAGCGGCGCAGCACCGCCATCACCGTTTGAAACAGCAGCTTCAGGTCATGGCGCATGGACCGGGTGCCGATGTAGGCGATGTCCATATCCACCCACTGGTCAAAGCGGATGTCGTCGCGGTGAGGCTGCACCTGCCAGATGCAGGTCAGCCCCGGGGTGACGCTCAGGCGCATCTCGGCATAGCGGCTGTACTGGGCCACCTCGCTGGGCAGGGGCGGGCGGGGGCCCACCAGGGTCATATCCCCCTTGAGGACGTTGAAGAGCTGGGGCAGTTCATCCAGGCTGGTGCGGCGCAGGAAGCCTCCCAGCCGCGTGATACGCGGATCGTTGGCGATCTTGAAGACCGGGCCGTCCTTCTCATTGAGCGTCTCCAGTTCCGCCCGGCGCTCCTCCGCATCCACATGCATGGTGCGGAATTTGTAGATGGTAAACAGCTTTTTATGCCGCCCGACCCTCGTCTGGCAGAAGATGGGGCTGCCGTGGGGATCATCGATGAACACAGCCAGGGCGATAAGCAAAAGCAGGGGTGAAAGCACCACGAGGGCCAGCGCGGAGACGGTCACATCCAGGATCCGCTTCTGAATCCAGTAGGAGCGCCGGTTGATGCTGTACGTGTTTTGCAAAAGGGTGATGCGCTCATCGTTGGTGGCGCATTCCAGCAGGGCCTGCATATCGCAGGAGGCCCGCTCCATGCACTCCAGCAGCATGGGGTTGAAGGCGCCGCACTCGCCCCGGCGGATGAGGTTCATCGCCTCCTCGTGGGAGCGGGGCTCGCTGTAATTGTCCGCGGTGAGAGAATCGTAGACCTCCGCAATGGAGACGATCTGGGCATACAGCGGGATTTCGTCCCCCTTGAGTCCTTCGGGATAGCCGCCCCCGTCGTAGCGCTCATGATGGTACAGGCAGATGTTGCGGAGGATTTCCTTCTCATGCCTGGACAGGCGGTAGATACCCGCCATCTGATCGATGATCGCCGCGCCGGTGCGGGCATGCTCCTCGTAGAGCTTACGCTGCTCGGGCGTCAGGGGGCCCTTGTGGTTGAGCATGCTGTCGGGGATGGAGATCAGACCGATATCATGCAGGGCAGCACCGGCGAAGATCAGCATCAGATCATGCTCGGGCAGCGGATGCGCGCGGTGCATGTCGTTATACTGCAGGCACAGCAGCTTGGTGATGTGCTTGACATGATCAAAGTGGCGCTGGGCATCCTTAAAGTGATAGTTGAGCATCACCTGGGCGAAATCGGCCACATTGGAAAATCGTCGGAAATCCAACGAGGACGAACGCTTGCGCTTGGTCATAGGTGTTCTCCTTCTGGTGTGCTGGGCGCCGGATGATTCGTCACAGCGCGTCATTTTAATTCTACCATTATTACGCAGTGAAATCAAGCGCCAGATGGCGGATTTGGGCAGGAAATGTCCGCTTTGTACGAACGGTTCACCGAAAAAACAATCAAAAATCGTCCCCTGGCGCTCCAATGGAAAAAACAGGCGACACCCATAACGAATATCGCCTGTTATATTTCTGAATTCCTAAAGGTCAGCGGCAGCTGCTCAGAGCTCCTCGCCGTTCTCGATGGCGGTGATCATATCCACGCGGCGCTGGTGACGGCCGCCCTCAAACTCGGCGGTGAGCCAGTGCCGGGCGATCATCTTGGCCAGATCGACGCCCACGACGCGGGCACCCATAGCCAGAATCTGGGAATTGTTGTGACGCTTGGAGAGCTCGGCGCTGTACACATCCGAGCAGGTGCACACGCGGATGCCCTTGACCTTGCTGGCGGCGATGCTGATGCCGATGCCCGTGCCGCAGATGAGGATGCCCCGGTCACACTCCCCCTCCGCCACAGCCCTGGCCGCGCGGTAGCCGTACACGGGGTAATCACAGGAAACCGCCTCGTTGGTGCCGAAGTCCTTCCATTCCAGGCCCATCTCGTCCAGGAGCTTCATGATCTCCTTCTTCATCTCAATACCGGTGTGGTCACATGCCAGTGCGATCATCGTTTTGCCCTCCCCAATTGATTTCCATATATAATAAATACGCGAAAAATTAGCGAACTCCTGCTGAATCGGCCAAAAAGCCTTGACTTGCTATGGTATAATATTCTTGTATGACTGTGTCCATTTGTAAGGAGAGTTTCAATGGCAGATAATGGCTGTTCCCTGTGCCGCATCGCGCTGGACAAGGTGTCCGTGACGCGGGGCGGGCAGGTGCTTTTACAGGATGTATCGATGCACATCCACTGCGGGCAGCTGACCGTGCTCATCGGTCAGAACGGCGCGGGCAAAACCACGCTGATCCGCGCGCTGCTGGGGGAATTGCCCCACGGCGGTGCCATCCGCCACGAGGATGGGGAGGACCGCATCGTGCCGCGGCTGCGCACGGGCTACGTCCCCCAGCACCTCGATTTTGACAAGGAAATGCCCGTGACGGTGGAGGACTTCCTCGCCGCGGCCTTCACGCGCCGTCCGGTGTGGACGGGCGTGAGCCGCCGCACGCGGGAGAAGGTGCTCGCCGCGCTGCGCAGCGTGCAGGGCGAGGAGCTGGCGAAGCGTCCCCTGGGGCGCTGTTCGGGGGGCGAGATGCAGCGGGTGCTGCTGGCGCTGGCCATCACCCCCGCGCCCGACCTGCTGGTGCTGGATGAGCCGGTCTCGGGCGTTGATCACAATGGCCTGAAAATGTTCCTGGATACGGTGGTGCGCCTCAAGGAGCAGCACCACATGGCGATCCTGCTCGTCTCCCACGACCTGAACCTGGTGCGCCAGTACGCCGATCATGTGGCGCTGCTGGACAAGACCGTGCTGGTGCAGGGCACGCCGGATGCGGTGTATGCCTCGCCGGAGTTCCAGAGGGTGTTCGGCGTGGGAGCGCGCAACCTCACCTCCCGGCGGCACCACGGCGCGGAGCGGTGGAACCCCCGCGTATCGGGCGAAACGGAGGGCGATGCGTAATGGAGATTATCTATCAGATCATCGATACCCTCCTGCCCATTGAGGCGCTGCAGTTTACCTTCATGAAGAACGCCTTCCTCGCCATCTTGCTGCTCACGCCCCTGCTGGGCCTGCTGGGCACGATGGCGGTGAACCAGCAGATGGCCTTCTTCTCCGACGCGCTGGGCCACAGCGCCCTGACGGGCATTGGCCTGGGCATCGTGCTGGGCGTATCCAGCGACCTGGCGGCGATGCTGGTGTTCGGCATCGTGTGGGCCATCCTCATCTGCCGCATCAAGCAGACCGGCGCTGCATCGACCGATACGGTCATCAGCGTGTTCTCCTCCACCTCCATCGCGGCGGGACTGCTGATCCTATCCAAGGGCGGCGGCTTTGCAAAGTATTCGACCCTCCTGGTGGGCGATGTGCTGGCCGTGACCCCCAACGATCTGACCTACCTGCTCATCGCCCTGATTTGCGGCACGGCGCTGTGGGCGCTGATGTACAACCAGCTGCTGCTCTCGGGCATCAACGGCTCTCTGGCGCGCTCCCGCGGCATCCGCGTGCAGGCGGTGGAATGCCTGTTTGTGGTGCTGGTAGCCGTGGCGGTGATGCTGGCCATCAGGTGGGTGGGCGTGATGCTCATTAACGCGCTGCTGATTCTCCCTGCGGCGGCGGGGCGCAACATCGCCCGCTCCAGCCGCCAGCATGCGGTGTGGAGCGTCGCAATCGCCATGGTCTGCGGCGTCGCGGGCCTTTTGAGCGCCTATGCCTGGGACACCTCCGCCGGCGCGGCCATCGTGCTCTACGCGGCGGCGGCCTACTTCATCTCCCTGGGGGCAAGGCAGTTTGTCCGGTAACTTCCCAATACTGTGCACAGAGGTGTGACCATGAGACGCTGGATGATCGTGCTGATCTGCATCGTGCTGCTTGCCGCCGCGGCGGTGGGCCTGTTCCTCATGCCCAAGCAGACGGAGAAAACCGTGGCCGATCAGCTTTCCCCGGACGAGCCGCAGATTCTGACCATCTGGCATTACTACAACGGCGCCCAGCAGCAGACCTTCGACCGTCTGGTGCTGGAGTTCAACGAGACCGTGGGCGTGGAGACAGGCATCATCATTGAGGCCAAGAGCAAGGGCAGCGTCAACGACCTGACGGACGCGCTGATCGCCTCCGCCCAGGGCGCCTTCGGTGCGGACCCCATGCCGGATATGTTCGCCGCCTATGCGGATACGGCCTATGAGGTCAACAAGCTGGTACCCCTGGCTGATCTGGCCCCCTACTTCACCCAGGAGGAGCTGTCGGGCTACATCGCGGACTACCTGGAGGAGGGCCACCTGAGCGGCGACGACGCGCTGATGGTCTTCCCCATCGCCAAGTCGACAGAGATCCTCATGCTCAACCGCACGGAGTGGTACCTGTTCTCCAGCGCCACCGGGGCGGACGCAGACAAGCTGTCCACCTGGGAGGGCGTGACGGAGCTGGCAGGGCAATACTACGAATGGACGGACAGCCTGACCCCCGATGTGCCGGATGACGGCAGGGCCTTCTTTGGCCGGGACGCCTTTGCCAATTACATGATCGTAGGTTCCCGCCAGCTGGGCGTGGAAATCTTTGAGGTGCATGACGGCCAGCTGACGCTGAACGTGGACGCCGCCGTGATGCGCAGGCTGTGGGACAACTACATGGTGCCCTACGTCAGCGGACACTTCGCAGCCTACGGCACCTTCCGCTCGGACGATGTGAAGACCGGACGGCTGGCGGCCATCGTGTGCTCCACCTCGGGCGCGATGTACTTCCCCACCGCCGTGACCCGCGCGGACGGCACAACCTACACCATCGCCGGCGAATGCCTGCCCCTCCCCTGCTTTGAGGGCACGGAGCCCTACGCCGCCCAGCAGGGCGCGGGCATGGCGGTGGTGGCTGACACGCAGGTGCGGGAATACGCCGCTACGGTGTTCCTCAAGTGGTTTACGGGCGAGGCGAACAACCTGTCCTTTGCCGTGGGCAGCGCGTACCTGCCGGTGAAGAAGAGCGCCAACAGCGTCGCCCGCCTCGATCAGGAGCTGGTGTGGCAGGGCGTTTCACCCCTGCTGCGCGACAGTCTCATCACCAGCGCGGAGATGACCACCACCTACACCCTGTACACCTCCGACGCCTTTGACAGCAGCTACGCCGCCCGCCGCGTGGTGGACACCCACATGCAAAATGCCGCCACCGCCGCCGTGGCCCAGCGTGACCGCCTGGTGGCCCAGGGCATGAGCCGCGCCGAGGCCGTGGACATGCTGACCAATGACGAGGCGTTTTCCAGGTGGTACGAAGAGTTCAAGGATGCGCTGAGCAGATCGGTAGATTGATCACCCCTTGCACAAAGGGCGCTCCCACGCGCGCAACCCCAACCGAAGGTGCGCAAGCAAGATCGCGAAAAGGGGTTCGCGGGGACATCGTTCGGAACGGCTCCCCAGTGGGGAATTCACCGCAGGTGAAAGCGAAGGACGATGCTGAGTAGCGCCCCTAAGCGGGATGCAAGGGCAGCGTCCTTGCCGGAGTCCAGAGGCAGAGCCTCTGGCACAACAGGAGGAAAGACCAGTGATGTCCACACGTACGAAACAAGTGAAACGGCGCTCCATCTTTATCCGCCTGCTGCTGCCGATGCTGCTGGTGGCGGTAGCAGAGATGGCGGCTTTGTTTGTGATGCTTTCCGTTGGCGGAGCGTTTACGACGTTGCAGAAGAACGCGCTGGATACGCTGGATGAGCGCACGCAGAACAAGCAGCAGCCCTTTGAGGATGATCTGCTGCACCTGTGGGACGAGATGGCCAACGTGAGCACGGAGCTGACGGAGATCATCCAGGCGAGATTGCAGCTGGAGGGCGCCAATGCCTCCGCCATCCGCACGGATGCAGGACTCAACGCGGCGATTGTCGAGGACGCGTCGACCTTCCTGATTTCGGAATTCCGCGCTTTGGAGACAACGGGCATGTTCTTCATCCTGGACGGCCAGGGCGTAGCGGGACAGAAGGACTCCTACGCGGGCATTCACCTGCGGGACTTCGATCCCACGTCGGATGCGTCCAACAACCGCGATCTGCTACTGCTGCGCGGGCTTCCGCCGCTGTCCAGCAAGCTGGATGTGCCGCTGGATACGGCCTGGCAGGCGGCGTTCACCTTCTCCAGGGAGCTGAACACGGATTACTACTTCAAGCCCCTGGAGGCGGCCCGGCAGGGTACCTCCACGCAGGCGCGGTACTACGGCTACTGGGCGATGCCCCTGCGCATGACGGCGGAGGATACGGACAGCGTGCTGACCTACTCGCTGCCGGTGTTCGCCGCATCGGGCGATGTGTTGGGCGTGGTGGGCATTGAGCTGAGCAGCGAATACCTTTCCGGCCTGCTCAACGAGGGCGAGTTTGCCCGCCGGGTGCCGGGCTGCTACGTGCTGGGCACGATGGCGGAGAATACCATCCGCATCGGCGTGACCAGCGGCCAGACCTACAAGCAGCACTTCCGGCAGGATCAGACCACGATGACCATCGACGAATGGGCGGATGGCAACAGCGTGTCCTTCATGGGCCCCCGCAGCGGCAAGCGCGTGTACGGCACGGTGATCGACATGAACCTCTACCCCACCACAACGGCCTATTCCGGGGAAAAATGGGTGCTGATCGGCCTGCAGAGCGAGGAGTCACTGCTGACCTTCTCGCGCCATTTCACGACGCTGATGATCGTGGGCGGCGTGACGTCGATGCTCATGTGCCTGGGCGTGGCGATCATCACCAGCCGGGGCATGACCCAGCCCATCCTGCGCATGGTGGAGCAGGTGCGCCGCCGCAGCGAAATGGCGGAGCTGACCATCACCCCCACGGGCATGGTGGAGATCGACGAGCTGGGCGAATCCATCCAGCGGCTGTCCCGCGATGTGTATGAATCCGCCTCGCGCCTGTCCACGATATTGCAGCTGACGGGCATGGCGGTGGGCGTGTTTGAGATCAAGCGCGAGAGCAACATCGCTTACTGCTCCTCGGGCTTCTTCCAGCTGCTGGACTGCGAGGACGTGGCCCACGACGGCGAGACGCTGCCCAAGACCACCCTGTACCGCATCATGCGCGAGAAGCTGACCGATCAGGTGGACGAGGACGTGTGGCTCCTGCGCAGCCGCACGGGCCGGGAGCGCTACATCCGCCGCGTGCAGCTGCAGCACCGTTACAGCCTGCTGGGCGCGGTCATGGACGTGACGAGCGAAATGGAGGATCGCCGCCGCATCGAGCACGAGCGCGATTACGACATCCTCACAGGGCTGCTCAACCGCCGCGCCTTCTCCCGCATCACCGAGGAGCTCTTCACCCGCCGCCGCGATCAGCTCAAGGTGGGCGCCATCCTCATGATGGACCTGGACAACCTGAAATTCGTCAACGATACCTACGGCCATGACTGCGGTGATAATTACATCCAGTCCTTCGCCCGGGCGCTGGCGGAGAACGCGAATCTGGGCCATGCGGTGTGCGGCCGCCGCTCGGGCGACGAATTCTACGTGCTGCTCTACGGCTTTGACAGCAAGGAGGAATGCCGCGCCGTCATCAGCGAGGGCTGGCACCGCATCATGGAGCAGGGCATTCAGCTGCCCGACGGCTCCTTCTACCGCTTCCGCTGCTCCGGCGGCGTGGCCTGGTACCCCGATGACGCCACGGATCTCAAGACCCTCATCCATTATGCGGACTTTGCCATGTACAAGGTCAAGCAGGGCTCCAAGGGCGTGCTGGATTACTTCGACCGCGAAGTGTACACCGAGGACGCCTACCTCATCAACGCCCGCGAGGCCCTCAACCAGATGATCGAAAAGCAGCTGGCGCATTTTGCCTTCCAGCCCATCGTCGATGCGCGCACGGGCCAGCTCTTCGGCTACGAGATGCTCATGCGCCCGGATGTGCCGGAGCTGCGCAACCCCATGGCCGTCATGCGCCTGGCCAAGGCCCAGGGCCTTTTGCACCACATCGAACGCCTGACCTGGTACGGCACGCTGCGCGCCGTGCGCATCATGCGTGACCGCGGGCTGCTTTCGCCCAACGCCCGCATCTTCATCAACTCCATCGCCAACCAGGTGCTCGACCCCGAGGAGGAGGAGTACGTGGTGGAGCACTTCGGCGATCTGCTGCCCAATGTGGTCCTGGAGGTCACCGAGAGCGAGGACAACAACATGGCCTACACCCGCCGCAAGCTCAGCTTCATCCGCAGCCACGGCGGACAGGTGGCCATCGACGATTACGGCACCGGCTACAACTCCGAGATGGCGCTGATGCTCATCGACGCGGATATCGTGAAGGTGGATATCTCCTTCGTGCGCGATGTGGACAGCGATCAGGACAAGCAGGCGCTGGTCAAGAACCTCATCTCCTACGCCCGCCGCAAGGACATTGCCGTGCTCAGCGAGGGCGTGGAAACCCGCAGTGAAATGGAAACCCTGGTCGCCTTTGGCATGGATTACATGCAGGGCTACTACCTTGGCCGTCCCCAGGATGAGCCTGCGGACATCCCCCAGAGCGTGCGCGAGGAGATCGCCGCCGCCCTGCGGGAGTACGCCCTGGCCCGCGTGCGGGAGGAAAACAACTGATCAGGAGCGCCATCCTCCCACCCTGCCGCTTAATCCAGTATCCCTACGCTCCCCCTGGAGGTCATGTGATGGACAGAATCCTCATGGTCATGCAAACCGTCGAATATGCCGATGCGGAGGCGGCGCTTCTCTCCGCGAAGGAAAACGCCTTCTTCCCCGAGGCCCTGTCCTACGGCCTCGTGCTCACCCAGGAGCCGGACGCTGACGCCCATGCGGCCATGAACGCCCTGGGCCTGACGCAGTTCATCTGCCCCGGGGACGACCCCTGGCGCGCCGCTCCCCTGCTCTGGCAGGGCGAGGGCTACATCCTCCTGGCCCACCCCGCCATGCGCTTCAGCCGCGGCTGGGACAAGGAGATTCTGCGGGCGCTGCGGGCCTGTCCCATGGGCCAGCTGCTCAAAAATGTCCTCACCGGCTACCTGCCCGTGCGGGAGGATCCCCTGGGCACGGTCTGCCCCGTGGCGGCGGACGGCTTCACCGATGCGGGCGCGCTGACCTTCCACCATGGCACGCCCCTGCGCTATGCGGCCTCGCCCGTGCGCGGGCCCTTCCTGCACCCGGACTTCTGCTTTGCCCCGGCGGGCTTCTTCCGCATGGCGGCAGAGGGGGAAGGACCTCTGTTCCTGCGGGCCTTCCGCGGCGGATGGGATCTGTACACGCTGCACAAGCCGCTCATTGAGCTTCTCTGGGCGACGGAGGTCGCGCCGGAGACCGCCCTGGCGGATGATCCCTCCCTGGCGGATTTCAGCGCCCTCTACGGCGTGGACATCCCCGGACGGCTGCTCTCTCCCCACGCCCGGCGCGGCATGCACAGCGAGGATATGACCTTCTCCATCAAGGTTCCCCTGCAGGTCAAGGCGGCTGAAAAGGTGCGCCAGTGGCAGCTGCAGGGCTCGAAGGTCACGCCGCTGTGCGTCACCGCCGTCACCGGCGATGCGGAGGACGAGAAGCTCCGCTGGCTGCAGCAGCTGGTGAATCTGCGCCACATGGCCATCCTCGTCTACGCTGACGCCCAGAACCTGCGCGCCGTATCGCAGATTCACCCCAACGTCCTGGAATACAAGAGCCGCTACGGCATGGAGCTCAGGGTGGATGCGCCTGAGGTCATCACCCGGCTGTCGAAGTCCGCCATCCTGGGCGTGGCGCGGGACAAGTTTCTCACCCACAGCCACTACGTCTGGATCGACCCGGACTGCATCCGTTATCCCGTCTATGACCGCGCCGCCCTGGACTGGGACGCCATCTGCACCGACCGCATCGTCATGGCCATGGTAAACGGCATGCCGGACACGACGATGTTCGCCGTGCCGGATCATCTGGTGCTCAGCCTTGCCCGGGAGCTGGAGGGCCGCTGCCTGACCATCCTGGGCCAGCGCGGACAGCTGCCTGCGGAAAACGAACTGTGGGAGATCGTCATCCGCGAGAACCCGGACTGGTTCCAGCTCGTGGCCCTGCCAGTCAGGCGGCAGCTCTTTACCCAGATCGCGGAGCTGCGGCACTGACCGCCCCATGCAACATAACGAAAGAGGTGCATCCGCATGTACATCGCCGATACCCATTCCGACACGCTCTACAACATGGGCGTGCACGGAGAACAGTTCACCGACACCTGCATCACCGCCCAGCGCCTGCGCGCAGGCGGCGTGACGCTGCAGACCTTCGCCCTGTGGAGCGGCCCCAGGGGCACCGCCGGAGATTACGAGCGCATCGCCCAGCAGGAGCTGGATGCCGTTGCCCACCTGACTGCCGCCGGATTGCGCCAGGTGGACGACCCCAGCCAGGCCAAGGCGGGCGAAAGCTGCTTCATGCTCTCCCTGGAGGGATGCGAGGTGTTCCAGAAGGGGCTTTCCGCCGTCGCGCTCTGGCGCGAAAGGGGCGTCCGCATGGGCGCGCTGGTCTGGAATAACGTCAACACCCTGGGCACCCCCGCCAAGGTCAACGCCGACGACGGCCTGACCCCCTACGGCATCGAAGTCGCCCGGGAGATGCAGCGCCTGGGCATGGCGGTGGACGTGAGCCACCTGAACGAGGCGGGCTTCTGGGATCTGTTCAGCAAGGGGCACCGCCCGCCCATGGCCAGCCACTCCTGCTGCCGCGCCCTGTGCGATCACTTCCGCAACCTGACCGATGAGCAGATCCGCGCCATGATCCAGTACGGCGGCTTCATCGGCATCAACTTCTACCCCGCCTTCCTCTCCGTGGACAAGAAGGCTGACAGCGTTACCATCGCCCAGCACATCGACCACATCGCCCAGCTCGGCGGCATCGACATCGTCGGCTTCGGCAGCGATTTCGATGGCATCGAGCTCTTCCCCGACGACGTCCGCCACCCCGGCGAAATGGGCAACCTCATCGACGCCCTGCGCCGCTACGGCTACAACGACGAGGCCATTGAGAAGGTCGCCGGGAAGAATCTGCTGGCCTATTATGAGCGGATTGGGTGATGCGCCGGAGGCGCTGCCCCCGGACTCCGGCAGGGCGCTGCCCCTGTCCCCTGCCAAAGGGTCTTCGCTCCAACATCGCTTGTCACTTTCGTCTTTGGCGAACTCCCCACTGGGGAGGCGTTCCGGCGCGATGCCCTCGCGCCCTCCCTTTTCGCAATGCGCTTGCGCTCCTTTGGTTGGGGTTGCGCGCGCGTGCTGATTGAGGGAACGAAAGTTACAGGGACTTTGTTAGGCGCGCTTTGGCTCGGCTCCCCTGCGGTCGTCTCGCGTCGCCCGCAGACGCGCCCAACGTCCATCCATGCATCCCGCCCCGCTTTCCTGCCCATACTACGGGCAGGATTTTTCTATATTGGGGGAGGTGCTTCCATGATCCATGCCCAGAGGCTGACCAAATCCTACCCGATGGAGGGACGCGTCCTGATGGCGCTGGACAATGTGTCGCTGCATATCAGCGAGGGCGAGTACGCCGCCATCGTCGGGCCCAGCGGGTCGGGCAAATCGACGCTGATGCACATTCTTGGCTGCCTGGACAGCCCCACCAGCGGGCGCTACCGCCTCCACGGGCGGGATGTATCGGCCCTGCCCTCCGCCGAGCTGGCGAAAGTGCGTGGGGAGGAGATCGGCTTTGTGTTCCAGGGGTTCCAGCTCATCCCGCGGCTGACGGCCATCGAAAATGTGGCGCTGCCCATGGTGCTCCAGGGCATGGAGGCGAAGGAGCGCCTCATCCGCGCGCAATCCCTGCTGGAGCGCGTGGGCTTGGGCGACCGGCTGCGCCACAAACCCAGCCAGCGGTCCGGCGGCCAGCAGCAGCGGGGGGCCATCGCCCGGGCACGGGCGAGGCACCCTGCGGTGCTCCGGGCGGACGAGCCCACCGGCAGCCTCGACCCCGCCTCCACCGGCGAGGTGCTGGCGCTTCTGGATCAGCTGCACCGCGAAGGGCGGACGGTGGTGGTGATCACCCATGACGCCAAGGTGGCAGCGCGGGCCGGACGGCAGCTGCAAATCCGCGACGGACGCCTGGTGGGAGATGCGTGAGGCTGGAAGGCGTCTCCTGTTCCGTTAAGTTTTACAATAAATGTGACATTTTCATTTCCTTCCTGCTTGATTTTTTTCACGCTTTGTCGTACAATATACCCATCAGGATACAAGGAGTGTTTCAATATGGGTAAGCGCATTCTGCTGGTAGACGACGAGCCGCTGATGCTCAAGGGGCTGAAGTATACCCTGGAGCAGGAAGGGTACGAGACTGATCTGGCCATGGACGGAGAAGAGGCACTGGACAAATTCTTCGCACGGCCCTTCGACCTGGTGCTGCTGGATGTGATGCTGCCTAAGCAGGACGGTCTGAGCGTGTGTCAGCGCATTCGCGAGCACTCGAATGTGCCGATCATCATGCTCACCGCCAAGGGCGAGGATATGGACAAGATTCTGGGCCTGGAATATGGCGCGGATGATTACATGACCAAGCCCTTCAACATTCTGGAGGTGCGGGCGCGCATCCGCACGGTGCTGCGCCGGGCGAACCAGGCCACCCAGGCTGAGGAAAAGAAGGTCATCCGCGTGCGGGACATGGAGGTCAACCTCCTCAAGCGCACGGTCAATATCGGCGGGCGGGACGTTCGCCTCACCGCCAAGGAGTTCGACCTCCTGCAGCTCTTCATCACCAACCGCGGCAGGCCATTCTCCCGCCAGGAGATGCTGGAGACCGTCTGGAAATACGACTACACCGGCGACGCGCGCACGGTGGATGTGCACATCCGCCGCCTCAGGGAGAAGATCGAGCGCGACACCTCCCAGCCGGAGTTTATCTTTACCAAGTGGAAGGTGGGTTACTATTTCACCGACAGGGATTAAGCGGAAGTGGCTTACGAGCATCCGCTGGAAAATGATGCTGACGTTCCTGGTCATCATCGGGGCCTCCTTCGCCATGATGGCGGCCCTGCTGACCGGGCTGGTCAGCCATACCCTCTATGCACAGCGCACCCGCCAGGCCAGCCTCTCCATGGAGAAGCTGGCTGCGACGGCTGCGCCTTTTTTTGCCTCCGGCGAGACGGATGCGCTCTACGAGACCCTCTCCACCGCCGCCAGCGAGCTGGGCGGACGCCTCCTGGTCATCTCCCCGGACGGCAAGGTGCACCTGGATACCTTCTCCGACCTGGACGGCACGTATGCGGCCCCGGCGGAGGTCGCCAGGGTGCTCACGGGCAGCGCATCCCACGCCTATCAGGTGTATGCCCTGGAGGATGGCGAGGCGGCGGCCCTCATCGCGGCGGTCATGACCGATGGGGAGGAGATCATCGGCGCGCTGCTGCTCTCTACCCCCGTGACGGAGCTGCAAAGCGCCATCGAGCAGGTGGAGCGCCAGCTGCTGACGGTGTTTGTGGTGGTGGCAGGCGCGGCGATGCTGGCGGCGCTGATCTTCTCCGTGACCCTGACGCGGCCCGTGAAGGCGCTGACCCAGACCATCCGCCGCATGGGCCGGGGCGATCTATCCGCCCGCGCCGACGTGCATGCCTCCGGCGAACTGCAGGAGCTGGCGGACAGCTACAACGCCATGGCGGAGAAGATCGAGCACTTCGACCTGAGCCGCAGCCAGTTCGTCTCCAATGCCTCCCATGAGCTGAAAACGCCGCTGGCTACCATGAAGATTCTGCTGGAGAACCTCATCTACCAGCCGGACATGCCGGGTGAATTGCGCGCGGAGTTCATGCAGGACATGAACCACGAGATCGACCGGCTGACAGGGATCATCACCGATCTGCTGACCCTGACGCAGATGGACAGCCACGAGGCCAAGGTAAGCTTCACCGCCGTTGATCTGAGCGAACTGTGCCGTGAGACGGTGCACGCCCTGCTGCCCGCCGCCGAAAAGGCCGGGCTGACCCTGCACAGCAATATCGCCGGGGGCGTGACCCTCCACGGCGATCAGTCGAAGCTGTCCCAGGTGGTGTACAACCTGATCGACAACGCGGTGAAGTACACCCCCGAGGGCGGGCGGATTGACGTGACGCTGTCCCCTGATGGCCGCGAGGCGGTGCTGACCGTCGCCGATACGGGCATCGGCATCCCGGCCCATGACCTCAGCCACATCTTTGACCGATTCTACCGGGTGGATAAGGCCCGCTCCCGCGCCACGGGCGGCACAGGCCTGGGACTTTCCATCGTGCGGCAGATGGTGCAGCTCCATCAGGGCGACATCACCGTGGACTCCGCACCGGACAAGGGCTCGACCTTCACGGTCACGCTGCCCGTGAGAAAGGGGGACGCCTGATGCGCAGACTCGTACCGTTGCTGCTGTGCCTGCTGCTGCTTTCCTCCTGCGCGGCGCGCTCTCCCCTCTCCCCCGTGACGGCCCCGGAGGATGTGACCATCCCCGCGCCCCAGAGCCCCGCCACCACGCAGGAAACCGCCACGCTGTGGTTCCGCTTTGATCAGGAGCCGCTGCTTGCCCCCGAAGAGCGCAGCCTTGACCTCTCCCCCACCAAGGCCTACGAGCTGACGCTGCTGGAGGCGCTCCTGGCAGGGCCCTCGGCCTCCGCATCGGAGCTGCAGGGGCTCTTCCCCCAGGGGACGCGGGTGCTGGCCACCACGCGCCAGGGGCGAACGCTTTTCGTGACCCTGTCGCGCCAGATCATGAACCGCTATCCGGACGAAACAGAGGGCGTCGACACCGCAGAATCCCGCTTGCGCCGCCTGCTGGCCATGCAGTCCATCGCCGCGACGGTGACGGAAAACTGCGATGTGGACACGGTGATTGTGCTGGTGGAGCAAAGCGATGCGGTGACGGACAGCCTGCGGCTCAAGGAGAGCTACTACCTCACCGGCAGCGACGCGCCCGCAGCGCCCCTCAAGCGCGACGAATCGCTGCTGCTCACCCCCACCACGACCCTTTCGACCATCCTGCAATGCTGGCAGGACCGGGATTTTGCCCGCCTGTATCGCTACGTGGCCCGCACCGACGCCGCCACCGGGCAGCAAAGGCCCCAGGAGGCGGAGTTCATCGCCCAGATGGAGGGTCTGCCCCACCTGACGCAATGGGCCGTATCCGGCGGGAGCGTCAGCGGTGACCGTGCGACCCTCAGCGCCCTGATGCACTGCGCCGACGGAGGCACTGCCAGCGAAACGGCGGGCGTATTCCGCCTGATGCGGGAACGCGGGCTGTGGAAGATCGAATACAGCCAGCTCAGCAGCCGGAAGGAGGCTGCCCCATGAAGATGAAGCGACTGCTCTGCCTGATGGCTGCGCTGCTGCTGCTCACGGGCTGCACCGCCGCGCCCAAAACCATCGCCGCCGTGACCCTCCCCCCGGTTGCAGATCCTTACACGCCTCCCGTAGGCGATGCAGGGCTATCCGGGGAAAGGCTGGCGGTATTGTACCTGCCCTCTGCCGATGGGCAGCGGCTTTTGACCTATTATACCCCCGTCACCATGTCCGCCGCCCAGCATCCGGCGGAGGCGGTGCTGCGCGCCCTGCTGGCCTTTGAGGGGAACGATCGCGTGCAGTCCCTGGGCGGCGGCGTGACGCTGGCCCTGACAGGCTCCGACCCGGTGGAGCTCTCCGGCAGCGTGTGCACGGTGAACCTGTCGGCCTCGGCGCTGCAATTGAGCCATCAGGACTTCTACACCGCCTGCCTGTCCATCGCCGCCACGCTGTGCGAATTGCAGGGCGTGAGCCATGTGAATGTGCTGGTGGCGGGACAGTCCGCCGCGATGGACGTGGGCGGCTATCTGCCCCTGGGCACGCTGTCCGCCCCGGCCAGCCATGAGCTGACGCTGCAATGGGAGCAGCTGACCGCCCGGCGCACCCCCGTGGGCGAGAACCCCAGCCAGATGCCGCTGTATGCGGACGCAACGCTGTATTTCCCCCTGGAGGACGGCGCGGGCGTGGCGGCGGAGGCCCGCAGCCTGGCCTTTCCCGGTCAGCATCCCCAGCAGCTGGTGCTGACGCTCCTCTCCGCCCTGGCGGACGGCGCAGACGCCCTCCCCGGCGCGGCACAGATGCCGGATTTCGCCTCCATGATGCTGGCTTCCCCGGCTGTGAGCGATCTGGAGAGCGGCGGCAAGCGAGTCACCCTCCATTTTTCCGCCGGTGTGAAGAACCGCATCACCGCCATGGGCCTCGACCCCGCCTGCTGCTTTGCCGCCATGGTGCAGACGCTGACCACCTTCATCCCCGGATTGCAGCAGGTATGCATCCTCACCGGGGATTCGGCGCTGACCAGCCTGTATAACACCCGCTGGGGCACGCTGCTCTTTCCCGGCGGGCTGCACCGCCGCACGGATTATGCGGCCTTCCTCATGGGCCAGAGCACGCTCTACGCCGCCCAGGACAGCCGCCTCACGGCGCAGACCGCCGCCCTCCCCTACCGCAGCGCCCGCGATCCCCGCGCGCTGCTGCTGTCCCTGGCCGCAAGGGGCACGCTGCCCCGCGATCTGGGGGATGCGGACATCCTCGGCCTTGGCATCCAGGGCGATACGCTGCTGGTGAACTTCTCCCAGCGCTATGCCGGGGTCATCCGGGACAGCGGCCTTGACCAGCGCCTGATGGCCTACGCCCTGACGGAGACGCTCATCGAGGCCCTGAACGTGAAGCGCGTGCGCATCTACTTTGGCTCCGAACCGGTCAGCGACCTGGGGCAGGCGCTGCGCTGGGACGGCGAATTCCTGCACAACCCCGGACTGACAGGAGGTTGACGCCCCATGGACAAACGCATTGCCGCCTGGCTGCTCCAGCAGGATCTGTCGGACTTTTCCCGCGCGCCCAACAGGAGCGAAACGCGGTGCACCGCCGTGGCGCTGGACGCTGCCTGCCTGCTGGAGCCGCTGCACCTGCTTTCTGCCGCCCAGCCCCTGGAGGCAGCGCCGACGCTCTCCCTGCGCCTGGGCAGCGGCGCGCTGCTGCTGGGCACCGCCATGACCCTGCTGGCCTCCGCCCTGCCCGATGAGGCCCGCGCGGCCATCGAGCAGGCGGTGACCGCGCTGCACATCCGCCCCGACAAGCTGCGGGCGCACCAGCGCATCCTGCACGAGACCCACCAGGACGGCGTCGCCGCCCTCACCGTGCAGGACGGGCATGCAAAGCGCATCTACCTGATGGGGGACGCCTCGCAAATTTCGACAAAATGCGGCACGATCTGGCACGGCAGCCCCCGCCCCATCACGGCGGATGACCGCACCGCCATCCTCGCCGCCGCATCTGCCATGGCCGGGGACGAGGGCCGGGTGATCGCCTACGCCACCGCCGCCGGGACGGACGCGCCCGTGTTTCTGGGACTCATCGCCCTGGGCGAGGGCGTGCGCGCCGATGCGATGGCGGAGGTCAAGGCGCTGCAAAGCCTTGGGCATGTGGTGCGCCTGCACGCGCAGGGCCCCATGGCTGACCGCCTGCCCCTGCTGCAAAAGCGCACCGGCCTTGCCGCCTGCGACGGCACGGAGCGCATCCTCATCACCCCCGCGCCCCAGGGTACCACGGACGCGCTGGTCATCACCGCCCCTGTGGGGAGCGCCTTTGCCGCGCCGCTCATGCAGCTGCACGCGCGCTGCCAGGTGCTGCGCAGCCGCGGCAGGCTGCTCGGCCTGCTGACCGCGCTGGCCATGGCAGGTAGCCTCATCTCCCGCAGCCCCTGGGCCATGGCAGCGGCGCTCCTGGCGGGCCTTATCAACGCGCTGATTTTGGTGGATGCACCGCCCCGGCGCGAAGGCCCTCCGCCGGTCATCTGTGCGCTGCTGCCATTGCTGCTGCTTGGCGCGGCCTTCCACTTCCTGCGCGCCGCCCAGCCGGGGTATGCCATCCCCTGCGCGGGACTGATCAGCATCTGCATGACGGCGGCCTTCACGCTTCGCATGCGCGTGCGCCGCAAGCGATGGTGGCTGCCTCTGATGCCCTCGCTCCTTGCCATCCCCTGCGTGATGGCGCTGCTTCCCGCCCCGCTGACGCTGCTCTTTGGCCTGTTGCTGGGCGCGCTGGCAGCTGCGGTGCATCTGGCGCGATGAATTTTCAATTTTCATGCCAATGTTCATAAGTCGTTCATGACTTTGCAAAATCAGGCGTATATACTAAGATCATCGCTGGAAGAACCCGGCCTTGGCAAGCGATGATTGAATGCTGCCGCACGATGGCGAATCAATCAGCGATGACCTTACACCTTGATCAACCAGGAGGTATGCTTATGAAGAATGATCGCATCCGCCGTCTTGTGGGCTGCATCGCGCTGGCGATGGCCTGCATCATGATCGGCTCCGCCATCACCCTGACCACCAACCCCTACGCGTCCGCTGAGGAGCAGACCGTCACCGTGGTGCACACCAGTCCCTTCACCCAGGCCATCGCAAGCGTTCGCGACAGCGTCGTGGGCGTGAGCAATTACCAGGAGGTCACCTACGGCTCCTACGGCAATGGCTACGGCAATTTCTACTTCGGTTTCGGCTATGGCTACGGCTACGGCGACGGCCGCGGCAATCAGGAGCCCGAAACCCGTGAGGAGCTGGCCTCCACCGGCTCCGGCGTGGTGATCGGCGAGGGCTTTGTGCTCACCAACTACCACGTGGTGGAGGACGCCTCCTCCCTGAAGGTCACCGTGACCAATGATGCGGGCGAAACCGAGGAATACGCCGCCTCCCTCGTGGCCTACGACGAGAACCTGGACGCCGCCATCATCTACGCGCCCAAGTGCACCCTGCCTGCCGTGTCCCTGGGCGACAGCGACACCCTCATGGTTGGCGACTGGGCCATCTGCATCGGCAATCCTCTGGGCTTCACCAAGACCGAGACCACGGGCATCGTTTCCGCCCTGAACCGCGCTGTGGAGTCCGACACCTATGACCGCTATGGCCGCAAGGAGACCATCTCCAACGCCATGATTCAGGTGGACGCGGCCATCAACTCCGGCAACTCCGGCGGCGGCATGTTCTCCGTCACGGGCGAATTGATGGGCATCCCCACCCTGAAGTACTCCGGCAGCTACTATTCCGGCTCCACCGTGGAGGGCATCGGCATGTGCATCCCGATCAATGCCGTGAAGCCCCTCATTGAGGATGTGCTCTCCGGCCGCATCGTCGCCGAGCCCCCGATTGAGGACGCCGAGGAGACCGCCTCCTCCGGCACCGATCTGACCGGCAAGCCCCGCATGGGCATCTCCATCCGCGATTTCACCACCTCCTTCTACGCCTACACCGGCGGTCTGCTGCCCAAGGGCGCTTACGTTGCCGAGGTTGAGCCCGGCAGCCCTGCCGAGGCGGCTGGCATGCAGGCGGGTGACATCATCGTCGAGATCAACGATGTGATCGTCACCTCCACCAGCGAGCTTCAGACGGAGGTTGCCAAGCACACCACCGGCGACGTGCTCAAGATCAAGGTCTTCCGCGCCGAAGGCATGGCCAACCTGGACACCCTGACCACCATCCCCGAGGACGGCGAGTACATCGACCTGGAGGTCACCCTCGCCATGATCGACACCGTGAAGCAGTGACAATGGCATAGCAAAGGGAGACGCATGGATGAGTGCGTCTCCCTTTTTTATGGGCTCTTCGCAGAAAGTTAGGGAGACGAAGGTCTCCGACGGCCAGTGACTCTGTCCCTGAACCCTGCAAGGGATTTCACCCCTTGACCCTTTTTGCAATATGGTGGGATCGTTCCTTTCAAGCTGCTCATGCATGAGTACTGAGGGAAGGAAAATTTGTTGAACCTTGTTATGTTCGCTTTGGTTCGACTCTGTGAACAAGTTCACATAGTTCTCGCGTCGCCCATACTCAGCATCGCTACTCCTGTAATGAGAGGCGGCGACCTCCTGCGGCGGCCGACGGAGATTACAACGGCCCTTCGAACTCCCTTGACCACTCTTTTCCCTCAGCTTCCGTGAAGAACCTTTTTTCCTGCTTGTCTCAAGTAAGCGCTGATTGAATCAGGTGGTGAGATGGCGAATGAATTGTTCGTCAGATGCAATGGCAGAAAAGGCATCGCCAGCGTCGCCGCCGAATCAATCAGCGATTACTTAGTGGTGCCTTGTGCTCTCGCGGGTACGGCGGCGCTTGCGCTGGACGTCGTCCTTCTGCGGCGCCTCGCCGCGCAGCTCAAGCAGCTGATCCCTCAGCTTCGCCGCACGCTCGAAATCCAACTCCTGCGCCGCGCTGAGCATCTGCTCCTCCACCTGCCGCATCAGCGCCGCACGCTCCTCCTCGTTCATCTGCACCGGCGCGGCCTCCTCCACCTTCCTGGTGATCTCCAGCACCTGGTGCACGCTGTTGCGTACGCTCTCCGGCGTGATGCCGTTGGCCTCATTGTAGGCCTGCTGGATCGCCCGGCGGCGATTCGTCTCGCCAATGGCGCGCATCATGCTGTCCGTCATCACATCGGCGTACATGATGACCCGGCCATCCACGTTGCGGGCCGCGCGGCCAATGGTCTGCACCAGCGAGGTCTCCGAGCGCAGGAAGCCCTCCTTGTCCGCATCGAGGATCGCCACCAGGCTCACCTCCGGCAGATCAAGGCCCTCTCGCAGCAGATTGATGCCCACCAGAATGTCAAATTCCCCAAGGCGCAGCCCGCGGATCAGCTCCATGCGCTCCATCGTCGTTACGTCCGAGTGCAGGTAGCGCACGCGCATCTCCATGCCTCGCAGATACTCCGTCAGGCTCTCGGCCATGCGCTTGGTCAGGGTCGTGACCAGCACGCGCTGCTTCTGCTTCACCACACGCCCGATCTCGCCCACCAGATCGTCCACCTGGCCTGTGGCGGGGCGGACGTCGACCTTTGGATCCAGCAGACCCGTGGGACGGATGATCTGCTCCACCGTCTGCTGAGTGCGGCCCATCTCGTAGGGGCCGGGCGTCGCGCTGACGTAGATCGTCTGCCCGATGCGCTGTTCAAATTCCTCAAACAGCAGCGGACGGTTGTCAAAGGCGCTGGGCAGGCGAAAGCCGTATTCCACCAGCTGCTCCTTGCGCGCCCGGTCGCCGTTGTACATCGCGCGGATCTGCGGCACGGTGACATGGCTTTCGTCGATGATGCACAGGAACCCTTTGGGGAAGTAATCCAGCAGGGAATAGGGCGCGTCGCCGGGCTTGCGGCCGTCAAAGTAACGGGAGTAGTTCTCGATGCCGGAGCAGTAGCCGATCTCGCGCATCATCTCGATATCATAATTCGTGCGCTGGGCGATGCGCTCGGCCTCCAGGAGCTTGCCCTCCTGGGTGAAGCGCTCAATCTGCTGGCGCAGATCCTCCTCGATCACGGCGATGTTCTCATCCAGATGAGTCTTGTCCGTGGCATAGTGGGTCGCGGGGAACACCGCCGCGTGCTCCAGACTGGACAGCACATGTCCGCTCACCACATCGATCTCGCTGATGCGGTCAATCTCGTCCCCGAAGAACTCGATGCGAAGGCCGTGCTCGTTCATTCCGGCGGGAATGATCTCCACCACATCCCCCCGCACCCGGAAGGAGCCGCGGGCAAACTCGATGTCGTTGCGCTCATACTGGATGTCGATCAGCTGGCGCAAAAGCGTATCCCGGTCGATGGCCATGCCGGGGCGCAGGCTGATCATCTGCCCCTCGTACTCGCTGGGATCACCCATCGAATAGATGCAGCTGACCGACGCGACGATGATCACGTCCTTTCTCTCGCGCAGCGCAGCGGTGGCGCTGTGGCGGAGACGATCGATCTCCTCGTTGATGGAGGCGTCCTTCTCGATGTAGGTATCCGAGGAGGCGATATACGCCTCGGGCTGATAATAATCGTAGTAGCTGACGAAATACTCCACGCGGCTGTCCGGGAAGAAGGCCTTGAGCTCCGAGCAGAGCTGCGCCGCGAGGGTCTTGTTATGGGCGATGACCAGCGTAGGCATCTGCACCTTCTCGATGACAGAGGCCATGGTGAAGGTCTTGCCCGAGCCCGTCACGCCCAGCAGCACCTGGGACTCCAACCCCTGCCGCACGCCCTGCGCCAGGGCCTCGATGGCCTGGGGCTGATCGCCCGAGGGCTGGTAGGGGGCCTTGAGGACAAACTTTCCGGTTAGCTCTGACATGCTGCTCTTCACCTCGCGCAATAGAATGACTGTTCTGTTATGATAGCACACCCCGCCCCTGTTGTGAAGGGGAACAGCGCAAATCCCTGCATTTCCCCCGATTCGCTGTTTATGGGGTGGACATGTCCGGCCCGATTATGCGATAATATAGGCGAAAACAGGAGGTACGCATATGGACATGACGAAGATGGGCACATTCCTGCAAGCGCTGCGCAAGGAACAGTGGCTGACCCAGGAGCAGCTGGGCGAAAAGCTCCATGTGAGCGGCAAGACGGTCTCCCGGTGGGAGACCGGCACGTACATGCCCCCGGTGGAGATGTTACTGGCACTGTCGGAGCTCTACGGTGTGAGCATAAACGAGCTGGTCGCCGGGGAACGGCTGACCCCGGAGGAGCTGCCCGCCAAGGCGGAGGAAAATCTGGCAGCGGTGATGAAGGAGAACGCCACGTTCCAGCTGCAGGATCGCAAAAAGTACTGGCAGGAAAAGTGGCTGGCCGATCATCGTTGGCAGATCGCAATACTGATCGGTGTGTTTTGCGGCAGTACACTACTCACCATCGGCATCCGCCGGACAGACATGACAGCAAGCATCGCTCTGATTTCCATGGGGCTGGCCGTTTTCCTGCGCGACCGCTGCGACAACTATGTGGAGCACCACCTCTACGACGACATGCTGGAATGAATACCCACACAAAAATCCCGCAGGGAGCAACACACTCCCCGCGGGATTTGTCGTATCACTTCTTCAGCCGCTTATCGCTCTTGACCGCCAGCCAGGTGCCAAAGGACTGGAGCAATTGCACCAGGATCACCAGCACGATGACCGCAGCGTACAGCACGGCGTACTTATACCGGTTGTAGCCGATCATGATGGCGATCTTGCCCAGACCGCCGCCGCCGATGGCGCCGGACATGGCCGTGTAGCCCATGATGGTGGTGATCGCCAGGGTGAAGTTGTTGATCAGGCTCGGCACGCTCTCGGGCAGCATCACCCTGAGGAGAATCTGCATCGGGGTGGCGCCCATGGACTGGGCCGTCTCGATGATGTTCGGGTTCACCTCACGCAGGCTGCTTTCCACCAGGCGCGCCACGAAGGGGAAGGCCGCCACCACCAGCGGCACGATGGAGGCCACCGTACCCACGGACGTACCCACGATCAGGCGCGTCAGCGGGATGACCATGACGATCAGGATCAGGAAGGGCACGGAGCGCAGCAGGTTGATAATGACGTTGATGACCTTCATCAGCCAGCCGGGCATGGGACGGATGCCCTTGGCGTCGCCCGCCACCAGCAGCATGCCCAGCGGCAGGCCGATGATGATGGCAAAGAGGGTCGATAAAAACGTTACATACACCGTGTCCCACAGGGCCTGGGGGAAATCCGCAAGGATGATCTCCCACGCCTCCTGCAGCTTATCGGGCTGAAAGGCTCTTGCAAACTGGTTCATGCTTCCGCCTCCTTCGCTGCATAGCTGACCTCGACCTGCACGGTCACGTCAGGCGTTTCCTTGAGGTAGTTGACCGCCCGGGCCAGATCGTCCGGGCCGCCGGGAATCTCCAGGAGGATGTATCCATAGGCGCGGTCGCCCACCGAACGGGTGGAAGCGCCCAGGATGCTCGCCGCCACGCCGATATCCATCGCCATGCTGGCAATGAGGGGCTTCTTGGCTGCGGGCGCGCCGTTGAAGATGATGCGCACGCGCTGTCCATGCTCGTCCGCCAGGACGGCGTTATCCGCCATTTCGGGGTAGACGAGGTTCTTCGTCGCCTCCGCACGGGGGTTGGCAAACACCTGCGCAACCTCGCCTTCCTCCACCACGGCGCCGTTTTCCAGGATCGCCACACGGTTGCAGATTTCCTGCACAACGCTCATCTGATGGGTGATGACGATGACCGTGATGCCCATCTTGTCGTTAATATCGCGGATAAGATCCAGGATGGCGTGGGTAGTTTTGGGGTCAAGGGCGCTGGTGGCCTCGTCGCACAGGAGGACGTCGGGGTTGGTGGCCAGGGCGCGGGCGATGGCAATACGCTGCTGCTGGCCGCCGGAAAGCTGGGCGGGATAGGCATTGGCCTTATCCGGCAGACCCACGACCTCCAGCAGCTCCAGGGCGCGCTTCATGGCGTCGGCCTTCTTCACGCCCGAGAGCCTGAGCGGCAGCATGATGTTCTGCACGCAGGTGCGCTGCATCAGCAGATTGAAGCCCTGGAAGATCATCGTCACACGGTGGCGGACCTCCCGCAGCTCCTTCTTGCTCATGGCGCCCAGGTCGCGGCCATCCATGAGCACGGAGCCCTCCGTGGGACGCTCCAGCATGTTGATGCAGCGCACCAGCGTGCTCTTGCCCGCGCCGGACATGCCGATGATGCCGTAGATATCGCCGTTGTTGATCGTCAGGTTGACGTTCTTGAGCGCGTCCACCGGGCCATCGGCGGTCACAAAGCTCTTGGACAGGTTGCGCAGTTCGATCATTGGGGGTACCTCCATAACGCAGGGAACACCGGCAGCCCGTATCCGCAGGCTGCCGGTGTGAAAAGCAGGGTTGTCTTTACTCAGCAGGAACCTCTTCGGTCACGGCGAAGGGAGGAACGCCCAGCGCGGACAGATCAGCCTGCTGGCCGCCGTAGAGACCCATGGGCTCCACGTGGATGGGCGCGACGATCACGATCTGGGTGCCGTTCTCGGCGTTGAAGTTCTCCTGATAGGGGATGTGCGCGAAGTAGTTGGCAAACACCTCGCCCGCGTCCACGACCATGTTGGGCTGCACGTAGTCGGAGAACTCGATGACCTCCAGGGTCACGTTCTTCTCAGCCAGGATCTGGGCGGCAACGGCCAGGATCTGGGCATGGGGCGTGGGGGAAGCGGCCACGGTGATGGTGGTGCCGGCCAGCGCCTCGTAATCGACGGTGGCGTCAAAGCCATCGGTGGGCTCGGCCACGACGGACACGGCGGCGCCGTTGTAGGTGGCGGTGATGTAATCGGCGACCTTCTGGCTGTACAGGGCGGCAGCCAGGGCCTTGGCAGCGTCGGAGTTCTCATTGCCGGCCTTCACGCACAGAACGTTGGCATAGGGGGAATCCGCGCTCTCGATCAGCAGGGAATTCTCCACGGGATTCAGGCCGTAGTCCAGGGCAAAGTTGTTGTTGATGATGGCATAGTCCACATCGGCCAGAACGTTGGGAACCATGGCCGCCTCGACCTCTTCAAACTTGATGCCCAGGGGATTCTCGATGATATTGGCAGCGGTGGCAGTCACGCCCGCTTCGGGATCCAGCTTGATGTAGCCATTGGCCTCCAGCAGCAGCAGGGCGCGGCCCTCATTGGTGGGGTCGTTGGGAACGGCGATGACGATCTCATCAGCCAGCGCGACAGTCGCAGACAGAACCAGCAGGGCAGCCAGGATCAGGGACAGGAACTTCTTCATGATGATCTCTCCTTACATAATTGGTAGCGTATGTGCAGCAGCCGTCAGGGTCGGAATGCGTGACACATTCGCCGGCTCTCGCGGTTGCATCGTACCATCAGATGGGCTCGATCCAGCACGGGGATCTGCCTCCCTTCAACATCGATTCGGGTTAAAGAAAATGAGGAAGTCTCCATCTCTCCGATGCAGCTTCCTCATTCTCCGCGTGGTACCGGACATTCCCTGACAGAGAACCGGCCAGCGTTTATTGATCAGCGCAGCGAAGATCAGCACAGCAACGCATGCTCATGCGGCACATGCACATGGGCATCATCATCATGGACTTTGCGATGCTGAACAGCTTCATCTGCGCTTCCCCTTTCCTCGATGTTAGAAAAAGCATAGCACGCGGCAGAGGTTTTGTCAACCCCTTTTCTTTCGCGATTCATCAAAAACTTAGCAAAACCGTATGTTTTTCTCTTGTTTTTGTAAATTCTGTGAAAGCCCTTGCATTCTCCGCCGCAAGGGGCTACAATAAACAGGATACACACATAACGAGGTGAGCGCATGAAACGCTTTTTGACATTGTGGATGCTGCTGCTCCTGCTGGGAGCGCCGGCGCTGGCGCAGAGCGTCCCGGCGGACGTACCGCAGGAGGAGGCCGAGGCCGTCCCCCACGAGGAGCGGCTGACCGTGGGTGACTCCGGCGACGCGGTGGCCCAGCTGCAGACGAAGCTGAGCGAACTGTACTACTACACGGGCGATATCACCGGCAGCTACGGCGAGGTGACGGCAGCGGCGGTATCGGCCTTCCAGTGGGACTTCGGCCTGGAGGGCACGGGCATTGCCGATCAGGCCACCCTGGACGCCATCCGCGAGGCAAGTCGCCGTCCGCTGCGCCTGGGCTGCGTGGGCGAGGACGTGCGCCAGCTCCAGGTGCGCCTCATGGCCCTGGGTTTTTATGAGGGCAGCGTCTCCGGCACGTACCTGCCCTCCACCGAATCGGCGGTGTACACCTTCCAGCTGGCCTGCGGCGAGATCGCCACGGGCGAGGCCGATCTGGACACGCTGACGCTTCTGTACCAGGAGGACGCCATCACCTACGCCCAGAGCGCCGACGCGCTGCCCTCCCCCACCCCCACCGCGCCGCCCATGGTGATCGTGGCGGAGGTGGAGATCACCCCCATGCCTACCGTGGCCTATGAAAAGAAGCTCAAGTATGAATCCAAGGGCGAGCTGGTGAAGACCCTCCAGCAGCGCCTGACCGATCTGGGCTATTATTCCGGCAACATCTCCGGCAACTTCCTGGGCAACACCCGCAATGCGGTCAAGGCCTTCCAGCAGCAAAACGCGCTGGAGGTGGACGGCGTGGTGGGCGAAATGACCTGGAACGCGCTCTTCAACGATCCCGACGTGCGCGCCGCAGATGACGCCCCCAAGCCCACCCCGGAGCCCACGCCCGTCCCCTACGCCATCACCGTGGATGTGCAAAACCAGGTTACCACTGTGTACGGACTGGACGAAAACGGCCAATACACAAAGGTCGTGCGCCAGATGCTGTGCTCCACCGGCACCAAATCCGCCCCCAGCGATGTGGGCGACTGGGTGCTCACCGGCCGCACTGCCCGCTGGTGCGACTTCCCCAAATGGGGCGGCCATGCTCAGTTCTGGACGAAGATCAACGATTCCATCGCCTTCCACTCCGTCATTTACAGCGACTATGACACCATGAAGCTCAACACCTCCAGCTACAAGAAGCTGGGGCAGCGGGCCTCCCATGGCTGCATCCGCCTCACCGTGGCCGACGCGCGCTGGATCTACGAGAACTGCGGCGCAGGCGTGGTGGTCACCATCACCGAGGACCTCCCTGCCGACCCGGAGCTGCGCTA
>JAFUOR010000048.1 GCA_017481825.1 Clostridia bacterium | reverse complement strand
CTGCAGACGGCTGTCCTCCACATGCAAGATCTGTTTTCCATGGCCAAACGGCAGTTCAATGGTTTTCATCAGCCAACCACCTTTCCGGGATTGAGAATGCCCTTGGGATCAAAAGCGGCCTTGATGCCGCGCATCAGATTCATCTGGGTTGCGCCCATGCTCTCGGCCAGGAAGTCCTTCTTCGCGTGGCCGATGCCGTGCTCGCCGCTCACCTCGCCGCCCATTTCCCTGGCCGCTTCGTACAGCTCCTCCATCACCTTTTCAACCACTTCGTTCCATGCTTCGTCCGTCAGCTCGTCCTTGCAGGCGTAAATGTGCAGGTTGCCGTCGCCCGCATGGCCGAAGGAGCAGATGCGCACGCCCAGCTTCTTGCCGATTTCAACGCTCCTGCGCACGAAAGCAGGGATGATCTCACGCGGCACCACCACGTCGCACTCGTCCATCTCAGGGGTCGAGCCCTTGATGGCCTCGAGGAACGCGCCGCGCGCGTTCCAGATGCTCTCCTTGCGCTCGTCGGTGTCGGCAAGGAGCACGTCCTTCGCGCCGATGGAAAGCGCCAGATCCGTCAGCTGATCCATCGCGGGCTTCAGCGCTTCAGCGCTCGGGCCGTCCAGACGGACAAGCAGGTAAGCATCGGCAGAGGTGTCCGGGAACTGCTTGCCGAGGTATGTTTCCGCGCAGGCGATGACCTCGCGCTCCATGAACTCCACCGCCGTCGGCTCGCAGCCGCAGCCAAGAACAGCGGGCACTGCGCCGATGCACGCGTCCAGATCATCAAAGGGCATCAGCAGGGAGAGATTCACCTTGGGTTCGGGGATCAGCTTCACCGTCAGCTTCGTTAGGAAGCCCAGCGTGCCTTCGGAGCCCACCATCAGGTCGATCAGGCTGTAGCCGCTGGAGGTTTTCACGTTCTTGCCGCCGAGCGTGATCACTTCGCCGCTGGCCAGCACCACTTCCATGCCCAGCACGTAGTCGCGGGTTACGCCGTAGCGCACCGCGCGCATGCCGCCCGCGTTGGTCATGGCGTTGCCGCCCATCGTCGCGGTCTTTTCGCCCGGATCCGGCGGATAGAAAAGTCCCGTGCCTTCCAGGGATTTGGGGAACTCCATCAAAAGCACGCCGGGCTCGACGGTGGCCGTCATGTTCTTCACGTCCACCTCAAGGACCTTCTTCATCTTTTCGGTGGAGAGCACCACGCCGCCGTGGATGGCCACACAGCCGCCGCACAGGCCCGTGCCCGCGCCGCGGGGAGTGACGGCGATATTGCGCTCATTGCAGTACCGAAGCACCTTGCTCACATCCTCGGTAGAGAGGGCCTGCAGAACCGCTTCGGGCATATAGTGACCGTAGATGGTCATTTCATCATGGTCATAGTCGGTGGAGATTTCCTCGCCGCTGAAGACGCGGCCGGGGAGCAATTCGCGGAAATACTTCAGATCCGCTTCCGTTACATGGTTGAAGCTCATTATGCCTGCGCCTCCTTCAGCTGGTTGATCAGGTTGGGAATGATCTCGTACAGGTCGCCCACGATGCCGATATGCGCCGTTTCAAAGATGGGCGCGTCCTTGTCGGTATTGATGGAAACGATATGATCGCTGCCGTTCATGCACGCCGTGAACTGAATCGCTCCGCTTACGCCGCAGGTGATGATCAGCCTCGGACGCACGGTACGGCCGGAGAGGCCGATCTGACGGTCGTTGGTCGTCCAGCCCTTTTCCACCAGCGGGCGGGTGGTCGCCCAGTCGCCGCCAAGCAGACGGGCCAGTTCCTTGATCATTTCAAGGTCGGATTCCTTCTGCAGGCCGCGGCCGCCCACAACCAGGATCTCCGCATCGGAAATGCTCTGCTTGGGAGGTACGGGTACCACGCTCACACAGCTGGCCCTGGATTCGGCCACGCCCTTGGGAATCCGGCGGGTGACGATCTCACCGGTCACCCCGTCGCTGCGCACGGGCGCGTTCATGACCTTATAGCGCACGGTGGCGAACTGCGGACGGGTATTGAGCGTCACGATCTGCGCCATGATGTTGCCGCCGAAGGCAGGACGGATCTGCACAAGATCGGTGGTGTCGCGCAGGATGAGGGTGGTGCAGTCAGCCGTCAGGCCGGTGTGGAAACGGGTGGCCAGACGGGGCGCAAGGCTGCGGCCGAGGGCGGTCGCGCCCACCAGCACCACGCTGGGTTTGCAGTACTTGATGTAATCCTCCACACAGGAAGCGTACGCGTCCGCGCGGTAGTAGCCGAGCTCCTTGTCATCGTACACGGCGATCTCGCTCACGCCGTAGTGACGCAGCTCCTCCGCATAGGCGCTCACGCCGTCGCCCACCAGCACGGCCTTGACCTTGAAGCCGGGTACGGCTTCCTTCAGCTCATGGGCCTTGCCGATCAGCTCGAGACTCACCGGATGCAGCCGGCCGCCGCTGACCTCGGCGTATACAAGGATATCGTTCCACTTGGACTTGTCCACGGAATCCACCTTGGTTTCCAGCTTCACGATGGCCTTTTCGGGGCAGTTCTTCACACAGATGCCGCACACCTTGCACGCGGCGTTCAGCTCCGGCTTGCCGTTCACCATGTCAATGGCGCCGAAGGGACAGTTGCTCTGGCAGAGGCCGCAGCCTGTGCACTTGCGTTCTACGATTGCGATTTGTGCCATTGTGCTTCCTCCTCCTTAAATGAACTTCCACTTCTTCAGAATATCATGCAGCTTGTCCGCAGCGCCCTCGCCCTCCCACATTTCGTGTTCGGTATCGTTGGCCGGCGGGAAGATGCGCTCCACCTGCGTGGGGCTGCCGGTGAGGCCGTAATGATTCGGATCGGTATCCAGGAAGGTGTCGAGGCCCTGAATATGAACCGGCTTATCACCAATCTCGCGGGCTACCTTCAGGCTGGGCAGACGCGGCACATGGATATCCTGCTCCACCGTGACCAGACACGGGAAGGGCATATGAACCGTTTCGATCACATCCTGCAATTGCTGTTCGGCGTCCACGCCGTCGCCGCTCAAGGTGAGCTTCGAGACCCATGCCGCGTGCGGGATGCCCAGATGCTCGGCAATCGCGGGGCCGACCTGCGCAGTATCGCCGTCGGTGGTCTGCTTGCCGCAGAGGATGAGGTCAAAATCACCCACGCTCTGGATCGCCTGAGACAGGGTGTAGCTGGTGGCCAGCACATCCGCGCCGCCCAGCCTGCGATCCGAGAACACATAGCCCTCGTCCGCGCCCATCATGTAGGCTTCCTTCACCACAGCCTGCGCCTGCGGCGGGCCCATGGTGCCGACCGTCACCGTGCCGCCATGCTCGGCCTTCAGCCTCAGCGCCGTTTCCAGCGCGTACAGATCGTACGGGTTCATTTTGCTCGCAATGCCGTCGCGCTTCAGCACGCCGGTCTTTTCATCCACCTGCACCTTGTTCGTGCTCGGCACCTGTTTGATGCATACGAAAATGTTCATACCGTTCCTCGCTTTCACTGGGAGATCCATCTGTAGTTGAAAAGTAAATTTTACGTTCATTTCAAATCCTGTTTATTTTATCATAATCCCAGATAAAAGAACAGTACAAATACTATCTGAATATTGTGATAAATAGTCGATTTTATCGACAAAAAGAGCGGACGTCTGTCCGCTCTTTGAGAATATGTCGTGAATTACAGATCATGCATGATATCGGCATTGCGCTTGTAGAGTTCTGCGAAGTGCTTCTTCATGGGTTCGTACTTGGCGTGCTTCTCCATATCCGGCTCGGTGGTGTACTTGTGCTTGACCACCTTCTTGATATCTGCAGGCGTAAGCGCGCCGATGCCGATACCAGCCAGCATCGCATCGCCATAGGAAGCGCCGATAGTGACTTCCGGCACAATCTGGCGGATACCGCACACATCGCTGATGGTCTGCAGCCATTCCGGAGCCTTGGTACCGCCGCCAACGCTGGTAACGGTCTCCACCTTTACGCCGGCCTTGCGCAGCAGCTCCAGATTCTGATCCAGACCGTAGCCCATGCCTTCATAGGCAGCCTTCATGATATGGCCGCGGGTATGGCGCAGGTTCAAACCGAAAATAACGCCCTTGGCATTGGGATCCTTGATGGGCATGCGCTCACCCAGGAAGTACGGCAGCATGATCAGGCCCTCTGAACCAGCGGGAATCTGAGAGG
>JAFUOR010000047.1 GCA_017481825.1 Clostridia bacterium | reverse complement strand
CGCATCTCGCCGGAGGGCAGACGCACAGTCGCGAAGCCGTTTTCCTTAGCCATCAGCTGAGCGCTCATGCCGGCGGAACGAACCAGCTGGCCGCCGCGGCCGGGCTTGAGCTCCAGGTTGTGGATCAGGGTGCCAACCGGGATGCAGGACATGGGCAGCGTGTTGCCGGGCTTGATGTCCGCAGTCTCGGAGGAGATGACGGTGTCGCCAACCTTCAGGCCCAGAGGAGCCAGGATGTAGCGCTTCTCGCCATCAGCGTAGAACAGCAGAGCGATGAACGCGCTGCGGTTGGGATCGTACTCGATCGCGGCAACCTTGGCGGGGATGTCCAGCTTGTTGCGCTTGAAGTCGATGATACGATACTTGACCTTGTTGCCGCCGCCCTGATGACGGACGGTGATCTTGCCCTGCTTGTTGCGGCCGGCGTTCTTCTTCAGATACTCGCACAGGCTCTTTTCAGGAGTCTTCTTGGTGATCTCCTCGTAGGTCAGAACCGACATGAAGCGCCGGGCGGGCGAAGTCGGCTTGTAAAGACGAATAGCCATTTTCTTGTCCTCCCTTGCTTACTCGGCCATGCCTTCGAAGAACTTGATCGGCTTGGAGTCCTTCTTCAGCGTGACATAGGCCTTCTTGACTTCGGGGGTGCGGCCCTGGGTGCGGCCCTGGCGCTTGATCTTGCCCAGGGTGCGCAGGGTGTTCACCTTCTCCACCTTCACGCCGTCCTCAGCGAAGACAGCTTCGATGGCCTGCTTGATCTCGGTCTTGGTGGCGGTGATGGCCACCTCGAAAACATAGCGCTTGTCGGCGATGCCGGTGTACGCCTTCTCGGTCAGAACCGGGCGCAGGATGATATCGTGCGGATTCTTCATTATGCGTACACCTCCTCGACGGACTGGACGGCAGCCTTGGTCAGGATGACCTTGCCGGCGTTCAGGATGTCGTAGACATTCAGGGTGTTGACGTAGGTGGTGGCAGCCTCGGCCAGGTTGGCGGTGGCGCGGACCACGTTCTCGTCACGCTCGGGCAGGACGACCAGAGCCTTCTTCTCGGCGTTCAGGTTCTTGAGAACCTTGGCCATCAGCTTGGTCTTGCCCTCGGTCAGGGCCAGCTCGTCCACCACGATGATCTCACCAGCGTTGAGCTTGGAGGTCATAGCGGACTTGAAGGCCAGGCGGCGAACCTTCTTGGGCACCGCGATGTAGTAATCACGGGGCTTGGGGGCGAACACGACGCCGCCGTGGGTGAACTGGGGTGCACGGTTGCCATGATGACGGGCATTGCCGGTACCCTTCTGACGGTAGATCTTACGACCGCCGCCGCGAACTTCGCTGCGGGTCTTGGCACTCTGGGTGCCCTGACGCTGGGCGGCCAGGTAGGAACGGACGACCAGGTGCATGGCGGCTTCATTGATGGCGGATGCGAAGATCGCATCGCTCAGCTCAATCTCGCCAATGGCCGCGCCTTCCATATTGTAAAGAGCAGTCTTAGCCATTGTTCAATATCCTCCTCGCGGCATCACTTAACGGTGTCGCGGATGATCAGCAGACCCTTGTTGGCACCGGGCACAGCGCCCTTGACCAGCAGCAGGTTGCGCTCCGCATCCACAGAGACGACTTCCAGGTTCTGAACAGTCACGCGGTCAACGCCGTAGTGGCCGGCCATGTGCTTGTTCTTGAAAACACGGGAAGGATCGGAGTTAGCGGACAGGGAACCCACGCCACGGTGATACTTGGAGCCGTGCGCCATGGGGCCGGTGTGCTGGTTCCAGCGCTGGATGGCGCCGGTGTAGCCGTGGCCCTTGCTGGTGCCGGTCACATCGATCTTATCGCCAGCGGCGAACTGATCAACCTTCAGCTCATCGCCCACCTTGTAGCCGGAGCAGTCATCGAAGCGGAACTCGCGCAGCACGCGCTTGGCGGCGACGCCAGCCTTCTTGAAGTGGCCCTGCTCGGGCTTGTTGAGCAGCTTCTCGGCGCGCTTCTCGGTCAGATCACCGAAGCCCACCTGAACGGCAGCGTAGCCGTCGGATTCGACAGTCTTGGTCTGCACCACGGTGCAGGGGCCAGCCTCGATCACGGTGACCGGAACAAGACGGCCATCTTCGGTAAAGATCTGCGTCATGCCGATCTTCTTACCCACGATCGCTTTCTTCATTGTTTCGTTCCTCCTGCCTTACAGCTTCATTTCAATTTCGACACCAGCAGGAAGTTCGAGCTTCGACATGGCGTCCACGGTCTTGGGGCTAGCGTTGATGATATCGATCAGTCGCTTGTGGGTGCGACGCTCGAACTGTTCACGGCTGTCCTTGTACTTGTGGGTAGCGCGCAGGATGGTCACGATCTCCTTCTCCGTGGGGAGCGGAATCGGGCCCGACACGCGGGCGCCAGTGCGCTTGGCAGCCTCGACGATCCGCTCAGCGGACTGGTCGATCAGGGTGTGCTCATAGCTCTTGAGCTTGATGCGGATTTTCTGGATGGCCATTGATTTACCTCCTATTGCGTCTCGTTGACGCCGTCACGGTTTCCGCTGCAGGTGCAGACACCGCCGCGCCTCGAGTCCGTCGCCCGATTAACGGGCTGGTCCATGATAATTACCCGCCTGGCCTGGCGGCAACTTACCACTTCATCCCTAAACAGACAACAGTCATATTATACGTGATGTGCATGAAAAAATCAAGGGGTTTTTCGAATCTTTTTCAGGAAATTTTGCAACTTTTTTAGCTTTCTTTCCCCCGAAACGCGCCGTTTTGCGGCTTTTGCAAGATTCGCGCTTAAACACGCCGTCCGGTGTGTCCATCTTTCACCGTGTAAGCGCTTCACTTCGACCTTCGATTTTTCTTTTGCCAATTTTCTTTTACCAACTCCTTGATTTTACTGCGTTTGCATCAGAATTTATTCACACGTCTCCATGTGTATCTATTGATTTGTATACACTCATCCCCGCTTTATTCATTCAAAACAGCGCCGGACTGTCGCAATGGACACGTCCGGCGCTGTGTGTTAGTCCTATCCCATTTTCAATGCCTGGTTATACAGCTCTGTTTCCATTTCTTCCCACAACGCATAGAGGTGATCGATCTCATCCTTCTTCGCCTGGTAGGCCTTGGCCAGCGCCGCAGCCTTGTCAGCATCCTGATAGGTGGCAGGGTCGGCCAGCTGCGCTTCGATTTCGGCAGCCTCGTCCTCCGCGGTGGCGATGGCTTTTTCGGCAGCAGCCAAAGCGGCCTTGCGCTCCTTGATGCGCTTTTCCTCCTCGCGTGATTTGCGCTTTTCCTTCTCGATGGCTGTACGGGTCATGCCGGCGGTCTCGCCGTCGGGCTCCTGGGCGCGGTTAATCTTTTCAAAATAATCGTCGTAGTTGCCCAGATACTCCTTCACGCCGCCGGCCTCCAGCACGCAGACCTTGGAGGCAAAGCGGTTGATAAAGTAGCGGTCATGGCTGATGGCCAGGATGGTGCCGGGGAAATTCTCCAGCGCATCCTCAAGCACCTCGCGGGAGTCCATGTCCAGGTGGTTGGTAGGCTCGTCCAGCAGCAGGACGTTGTCCTTACGCAGCATGAGCTTGGTCAGCGCCACGCGGCCCTTCTCGCCGCCGGAAAGGGTGCTGATGGGCATGAGCACATCGTCCCCCGTAAAGAGGAAGAGCCCCAGCGCGCCGCGCACCTCGGTCTGATCAAGGCGGTGGAAATCGTCCCAGACCTCGTCCAATACGGTCTTCTCCTCATGCAGATGCGCCTGATGCTGGTCGTAGTAGCCCATATCGACGCCCGCGCCAAAGCGGATGGTGCCCTCGTCCGGCTTCTGCTCGCCCACGATGCACTTGAGCAGCGTCGATTTGCCCACGCCGTTATCGCCAATGAGGGCCACGCGATCTCCCGCGCGCAGATGGAGCTTCACATGCTCAAAGAGCCTGCGGCCGTCAAAGCCCTTGGCCAGTTCGTCGATCATCAGCACATCGTCGCCCGTACGGCGACGCACGTCAAAGCGGAAGCGGATGGCACTCTCGTCCTTGGGCTTTTCGAGGCGTTCGATCTTCTCCAGACGCTTCTCGCGGCTCTCGGCCAGCTTGATGGATTTCTCCCGGTTGAACTGGCGGTACCTGGCGATGATGGCCTCCTGACGGGCAATCTCCTTCTGCTGGAGTTCATAGGCCTTCATGCGGATTTCAAAGCGTTCCGTGCGCTCAACGATGTACTTGGAGTAATTGCCGTCGTAGCACTCGGTGCTTCCCAAAAGGAGCTCGCACATGCGGTCACAGACGTGATCCATGAAATAGCGGTCATGGCTGATGAGCAGCACCGCGCCTTTGTAGGTGCGCAGATATTCCTCCAGCCAGGCGATGGATTTCAGGTCTAGATGGTTCGTCGGCTCGTCCAGCAGCAGCAGATCGGGCTCGGTCAACAGCATGCGGCCCAGGCACAGGCGCGTGCGCTCGCCGCCGGAGAGGAGGCTCGCCAGCTGCCCCTGCTGCTCCTTGCGGAAGCCCAGGCCCGCCAGCACCCCCTGCACCGTTGAACGCCAGCCGTAGCCGTTGCGACGCTCAAACTCAAGGGTCAGCTGATCATACTGGCTGCCCAGACGGCTCAGACGGGTCATATCCTCGCCACACTCGGCCATCTGGTTTTCCAGTTCGCGCAGCTGCCGCTCCATCTTCACCACGGGCTCAAAGACGCTCTCCAGCTCCTCCAACACCGTGCGGCCCTCGCCCACCTCGCCCTGCTGGGCCAGATAACCCAGGCGCAAACCCTTCTGCATGGTGATGGTACCGCCGTCGTGGCTCTCGATGCCCGCGATGATTTTCATCAGCGTGGACTTGCCGCAGCCATTCACGCCTACCAGACCCATCCGCTGACCATCCTGCAAAACCAGCGAGGCATTTCGCAGCACCTCGTTCGTACCAAAGCTCTTCTGCACGCCTTGCAGCGACAGGAGTATCATGATCTCACCTCAATGTGTCATCTATAATAGGTAGAAAGCCGTCATCCCCGCCAGGCTGAGGAACGCCAGCAATGCGTCCACCCGCCCCATGCGCGGACGCTCCCGCTGCAAAAGCGGAAACATGGCGCATACCAGGATGGCCAGCAGCACGCCGCATACCGCGCCCACCCTGCCGGGCAGCACGGGCCAGCAGAGCGCCAGCGCATTATAAAGGGCATGGGCCGTGACCGGCACGATGATCCGTCCGCTGCGCAGCATCAGCAGCGTCAGCACAAAGCCGATGCTCATGTGGGCCGGAAGCCCCGCCAGGGAGCCGTGCATCAGGGAAAACATCAGCGTCGAAAGCAGGATCGCCGTGCTGCGCCTGCAGCCATCCATCAGCGCCGTCAGCAGTGCGCCGCGAAAGAAAGCCTCCTCCGCAAGGGCAGGAACAATTGCCAGCGCCAGCACCTGCAGCACCGTCTCCCATACGCTGCCCGGCTGGGGCAGAAGCGCCTCCTCCGCCTCGGTGAGGGCGACCCACCAGTCCGTCAGCGGTGTAAGGGCCGCCCGGGCCATCAGGGCCGCAGCAGCAGCCACCGCCAGCCACCGCCAGCTGCGCCTTGCTGCCTGCATCCGCTCTGAGCGCCAGGGGCGCAGAAGCAGCGCAGGCAGGCCAAACATCACCAGCTCCTGCGCGATGGTAGCCAGGTAGAAGGCAAGGGGCGCCTCCGCTGCATCGGGCAAAAGAGCGTTCATCACCAGCGCCGCCGGGATGCGCAGCGCCATCAGCGCCAGCAGCGCCCACAGCGCCGCTCTTGTGCGGCTCATGCGCCCGCCTCCAGCGTGTACACGCTGCCCACACGGTCACGATAGGCCAGGTCAAGGCACAGATCGATGCCCAGGCGCACACCCTCGCGCAGCATGCGGCTCTCGCTGACCTGACGCGCCAGGGAGGGCGTGTTGTTTTCACCGCTCATATGGCCCAGAATCACATGCTGTGTGCCGCCGTCCACCAGCTGCAAAAGCGCATCGGCACAGGCCTCGTTGCTCAGATGCCCATGGTTGGACAGGATGCGCTGCTTGAGGCGCATGGAATAATGGTCGTTCATCCGCAGCATGTCGGGATCATGGTTGCTCTCCAGCAGCACCAGCGAGCTGCCGGCCACCGCATCGCGTACCGTGCGGGGGAAATGCCCCAGATCCGTCGCCGTGGAGATGCTCACATCCCCTCCCCACAGGCGGTACCCGACAGGATCCGCCGCATCATGGGGAATGGAAAAGGGCACCACGCCGATATCGCCGAGGTAAAAATCCGTAAAGGTATCAAAGGTTCTGCGACAGCCCTCGGGGATGCGTCCCAGCTTGCCGTCCATAGCCTCCCAGGTAGCCTGGGTGGCATAGATAGGCAGCTTGTGCTTGCGGCACATCACGCCCGCGCCACAGATGTGATCCGTATGCTCATGGGTGATGAGGATGGCGTCCAGCGTATCGGGATCGACCCCGATCATGTCGAGGGCCTCCTCAATCATCTTGCCCGACTTGCCCGCATCAATCAGCAGACGCGTGCTGCCATACTGCACAAACAGCGCATTGCCGCTGGAGCCGGAATACAGCGGGCAGAATATCATATCCATAGTAATGAAGGAATCCTTTCGTAAAGGGCGCACGTCTTACGGCGCACGCCCCTTCGCTTGATCTGTATTGCTGCATCAGATATCCAGATGCTTCGCCACGCGCTCGCTTTCTGGCGGCGGCGTCATGTAGTCCTTGCCGTAGAGGATGGTCAGCACCTCATCCCAGCGGGCAGGCACCAGGCAGTCAATGCCCTCAAAGGGCAGCTTGATCTTCCGGGCAAACTGTTCGGGATGCCAGATGTGCATCATCAGTTCAAAAGCGCCGTTGGACATGCACAAATCGTCGCTGCTCCTGACACAGGCGGACAGCTTCTCGTACCACTTCGCCTTCGTCTTCATGGAGAAAGGCAGACCCAGCACATGCGTGCCGCCAATGAGGATTTTATTCTTCAGGCTGAAGCGGCTGTAATCAACATTCTTTTTCATCATGCCCTGCAGCGTATGCAGCCCCAGAAACCACAGCTTGCGCTTCATCCCCGCCGCAGGCACCGCATCCAGGATGAAGAAATCCGTGAATGCCGCCGCCTTTTGCGGATCGCGGTTCATCACGCGGGGCGTCCAGGTGTCCAGATAGGTCAGCTCGAACTGCCTGTCGCACTCCTTGGGGTATACGGCGCGAAACTTCTCAAACTCTGCGCGTGTCATCAGCAGATCGACGTCGTCGTCCCACGGGATGAAGCCCTTGTGGCGCACCGCGCCCAGGAGCGTGCCGCACATGAGGTTGTATTCGATGCCATGCCTGTCGCAGATGGCAACGATATCCTGGAGCTGGCAGATGAGCTCCGCATGGATTTCAGGCAGGGACAGCTTCTTTTCTTCCATATTAACAGTATCTCCTTGTACCGGATATTCCTCCGCGCCGCCTTGATCGCCTGATGCGGCTTTATTCCGTCGGTGTGTCGATCATCTGCGTGCTGACGATCTCATAGAGCACATCCAGGGCCTCCTGCGGCAGCGGCGCCGATTCGCTGTACGCTTCGACGATGACGCCGCAGGTCGTCTGCTTGGTGTAGTATTCGTCCACATAGCGCACGGTGCCATCCTGCGCCGTCTCGGTATAGCGGGTGTGCACATAGCGGTGCATATCGCCCTCGTAGACCTCGGAAAGCTCCACGGTGCAGCCGCTTTCCTTCTTGTCGGCAGCGCGATCTTCGCACAGCGCGCGGGCACCCGACTCGGAGAGCCAGTCCATATCGCCACTCACACCGCCAAAGATGCGCCAGCGGATGCTCCATGTGCCGTCCGGTGCAGTGAGCTCCGCGCAGATTTCGCTGCCGGTGTAGGTTTCCAGCTCCATATCCTCCGGCGGGATGAACAGCACCTCGATGTCTTCCGCCGCGATGCTGACATAGCCGCCGGCCGGCATGCACCAGAGGGAATCCGCCATCTCCTCCGCGGCAAGGAGGTAGGCGTCGCCCTCCTCCGCCATGGAGTGAACCATCAACTGCACGCCGTAACCGTTCTGGCAGGTGAAGTATTCCACCATGCGCTCCACCGTGCCGTCCGCATAGGTGCAGGACACCTGGGCACGGATGTACTCGTGACCGGCGCTGCGGTACAGGCTCACGTCCTCCACGTCGTAACCCCAGTCCTCCCAGTCCGTACGAAACTGCGCGCAGAGGCTCTCCGCACTGAAATCGGACAGCTCCGCCAGATCGCCCATGTCCGTTTCATAGATGATCAGCTGCAGCTCCGCGGTGAAGTCCGCATCGTAGAGCAGCGCGTAGACGTCGTTTTCCTCCATCCATGCCACAGTCTCATGCTGACTCCATCCCAGGCGGTTGAACACGGATGCGCTGCTCTCGCGGGTCAGGCAGATGCCGCCCTCCGGGGGCGTAACGAACACCTGCGCCCGGGGAAGCAGCACCATATAGTCGCCATCCAGCAGCATCTCCGCACAGGCGGAGGATACCAGCAGCATCAGCACCAACAGGATCGAAAGCAGTTTTTTCATATTGTATCAGCCTTTCAGCCATGCCAGCGTTCGCTCGCAGATCGCCTGATCGTCCATGCGATACTCCTCGCGCAGGTACTGCTGTGTGCCCACGATGCAGGAGTATTCGTCCTCCATGCCGATGCGGTGGATGCGGCAGCTTGTCCCCAGCTCCGCCGTGACCTCGCTCACCGCGCTGCCAAAGCCACCCACGATGGAATGCTCCTCCACCGTGACGATGTGGCGGAAGCGCTGCGTAAGCTCGACAATCTTCTCCCGGTCAATGGGCTTGATCGTCGGGAAGGACACCACCTCCGCCGACACGCCCTTTTCCGCCAGGAGCCTTGCCGCACGCACAGTCTGCGTCAGGATGCCGCCTGCGGACAGGAGGGCCACATCGCGGCCCTCGGAAAGCGTCAGCGCCTGCCCCAGCTTCCAGCCCTCAATGGGCGCGGTGTGCAGCGTCGGCTCGCCTCCGCGGCCCAGGCGCAGATAACAGGTGCCGGGAGTACGCAGCATCACCGGTACCACCGCCTCCACCTCGGCAGGATCGCCGGGGGTGAAGACCGTCACGCCAGGCAGCGCGCGCAGGACAGATATATCCTCCGTGGCATGATGGCTCATACCGAGGCTGCCGTAGACAAAGCCGCCGCCCACGCACACGACCTTCACATTGGCGTCGTGATACGCGCAGTCGTTGCGGATCTGCTCCAGGCAGCGCAGGGTCGGGAAATTGCCGATGGAGTAGGTCAGCACCGTCCTGTTCGTCTGCGCAAGGCCAGCCGCAAGGCCCGTCATGGCCTGCTCGGCAATGCCGGCGTTGATGAACTGCTCCGGGTAGGTCTCCCAGAATGGCCGCAGCACGCCGAAGCCCAGATCCCCCGTGATCAGCGTCAGGCGCGGGTTCTCCGCCGCCTCACGCATCAGCACCCGGGTAAAAGCGTCTCTCATGGTCTTTGCGCCTCCAGTTCCTTGAGCGCTGCTTCATATTCCTCACCCTGGGGCGTACGGTAGTGCCAGAGGATATCATTCTCCATAAAGGATACGCCCTTGCCCTTGACGGTCGTGGCCAGAATGACCGTGGGCCTGCCCGTGCCGCGGTTGGCCTTCGCAGCCTCGAAGGCGGCCTTCAAAGCGTCCGTGTCATGGCCGTCCACCTCGATGGGGTTCCAGCCAAAGGCTCGCCACTTGTCCGCAAATGGCTCCAGCGCCAGGGTATTTTCACAAAAATCCAGGCTCTGCATGTGGTTGTAGTCCACCACAGCGATCAGGTTATCCAGCTTGTATTGACTGGCCTGCAGCGCAGCCTCCCACACGGAGCCCTCGTCGCATTCGCCGTCGCCCAGAACGCAGTAGACGCGCCAGTCCTCGCCATCCTTCTTTCCGCCCAGCGCCATGCCCGCCGCCACCGCCAGGCCATGCCCCAGAGATCCGGTGGAGAATTCCACCCCCGGGATGCCCTTGTGACTCACATGACCAGACAGGCGGGAGCCGTTGCCGTAATGGGTGCTGAGCTCCTCCACCGGGAAGAAGCCCCGCTCCGCCAGCGCCGCATAAACCGCCGCGCCGGCATGCCCCTTGGAGAGGACGAAACGGTCCCGCGAGGACCATTGGGGCTGGGCCGGATCGACCCTCAGCACGCCGCTGTAGAGCACCGCCATGATCTCCGCCACGGAGAAGATCGCGCCGATGTGGCTGCCGCGGCTGATGTGGGTCATCTCCAGCCCATGGCGGCGGATCAGCCATGCCAGCACCTTCGCATCCATGACGTCGATGGGCATTCCTGCAAAGGCCGCATGGGTTTTCTCAGTATAGGTCATTTACTTGCTCCCCTTTTCGGCCGCCATTTTCTTCGCCTTGCCGAACACGCCGCCGATGGTTTCAAAGAAAAGACTCATGTCCAGCAGGAAGGACTGGTTCCTGGCGTACTCCACGCGCAGGCGATTCTTCTCAGGCAGGATATACTTTTCAAAGTTCTCCACCGGATTCTCCGTGCCCACGATTTCATCCTGGGCGATGTAGACGATGGAGGAACGGTCCGTGATGCCGGGGCGCACCCACATGATGCACTCCTGCTCCCGGGTGTACTGGGTGGTATAGAGCAGCAGCTCCGGGCGCGGCCCCACAAAGGACATCTCGCCCTTGAGGATATTGAACAGCTGGGGCAGCTCATCGAGCTTGAGGCGGCGCATAATGCGGCCCGCCCGGGTGACGCGGGGATCCCCCAGCGCCGTGCAGCCGCCGGACTTATCTGCATCCACCACCATGGATCGGAATTTCATAATGTAGAAGGGCTTGTTCTTATAGCCGCCGCGCACCGCCCTGTACAGCACCGGGCCAGAGCTGTCCAGCTTGACCCAGATGGACAGGGGAAGCATGATGATGCACCCGGGAATCAGCAGAATCAGCGCGAGGCAGAAATCCAGCGCGCGCTTGACCACCCTGCTGTAAAAGGGGTGGGACAAGGGGCCGTCCCATATGGGCAGTTCGGGAAGAGGAGGAAGCTTGGACATGGGATTGTCCCTCCTTGCTATATCGTCAATCAGTTGGCCTGAAGCTGCTGAAGAATATCATTGAGCCGCTCCAGCTCGTCCTGGGAATAGTACTGCAGCACAATCTTGCCCTTCTTGCTGGTGCCCGTCAGGGTCGCCCGCAATCCGAAGGTCTCCCGGCAGAGGGTCTCCAGCTCGGTCAGCTCGGCAGGCAGGGTACGCAGCCGGGGCTCGGCCTTGGGGAGCTTGGCTGCATCCTGCTTGAGCAGCGCCGCAGCGTTCTCAAGCTGGCGGACGCTCCAGCCATCCTGCACAGCCTGACGGGCAAGGCTCAGCTTCATCTCGTCGCTCTCCACACCGGCCAGCACGCGCGCATGTCCGGCGGAGAGGGTGCCCTTGCGCACCAGCTCGATAACCTCCTCGGGCAGCGTCAGCAGGCGCAGCAGGTTTGCTACCGCCGGACGGCTCTTGCTCAGGCGGTTCGCCACCGCCTCCTGGGTGTAGCCGCACTGCTTCATCAGACCCTGGATGCCCTGGGCCACCTCGATGGGGTTCAGATCCTCGCGCTGCAAATTCTCGATCAGCGCGATCTCCATCTGCTGCACCACGTCCATATCGCGCACGATGCACGGCACCGTATCCAGCCCCGCCTCCCGGGCTGCGCGCCAGCGGCGCTCACCCGCCACAATGCGGTAGCGGCCGCCCTTCACGGGCACCACCAGGATGGGCTGCAGAACGCCCTGATCGCGGATGGACTGCGCCAGCTGGGCGATGGATTCCTCTGAGAAGGTATGCCGGGGCTGATCGGGATTGGGATCAATATCGCCGATGGCAATCTCCTGACCGGCGCCGGATGCAGTCATCTCCATATCAGGCAGCAGGGCGTCAAGGCCGCGTGCAAGGCCGCGCGTCTTCTTAGGCATGGTACAAAACTCCCCTATCGTCAATTACAGCTTATAGTTTTTGACCTTGATACCATTGCGCTCCAGCACTTCCTTCGCCAGGGCGACATACGCCGTGGTACCGGCGGAGCGCTTATCGTAAACATGGATGGGTTCGCCGTGGGAGGGCGCTTCACCCAGGCGGATGGTACGGGGGATCACCGTGCCGTACACCTGCTTTTTGAAGTGCTTCTTCACCTCGTCCACCACCTGTAAGCCGAGGTTGGTGCGTCCGTCCAGCATCGTGAGCAGAACGCCCTCAATCTCCAGGCGCGGATTGATGGTCTTCTTCACCCGCTGAACGGTGTTCATCAGGCTGGCGACGCCCTCCAGGGCGTAGTATTCGCACTGGATGGGGATCATCACGCCGTCGGCAGCCGCCAGCGCGTTGATCGTCAGCAGCGACAGGCTGGGCGGACAGTCGATCAGAATAAAGTCAAAGTCCTTCGCCACGCTCTGGATGGCCGTGCGCAGACGGAACTCCCGCTTTTCGACGTTCACCAGCTCCAGCTCGGCCCCCGCCAGGCGGATGTCGCTCCCGGCGATGGACAGATTCCTGTAATCCGTCGCCTCGACGACCTCCTTCATCTGGATGCGGCCCATGAGCACCTCGTAGATGCTCTTGTCCTCCACCGCCATGCCCAGGCCCGAGGTCGTGTTGCCCTGGGGATCCAGATCAATGATCAGCACCTTTTGCCCCATATCCGCCATGAGGGCAGACAGGTTCACGGCGGTGGTGGTTTTTCCTACGCCGCCCTTCTGATTGATGATCGCAATCGTCCTTGCCATGGGCCTTTGACCCCTTTCCTTTTTTCGCGGGGCCTGGCCCCTGTTTCGGCACAAATGTCCACAATGCCATACGCATTCATCCTATTATACTACTACGGGATGAAATTGTAAAGAAAAAAGCGCTTCGACTTATACAATCTTTGTTGACATGGCTGGGATTTCATGATAATATGAAGTTGACTTCATGTGAAGTTTGCTTCACAAAGGATGGTATCAACATGATCACGCGCATCAGGGAATTCCGCCTGCGCGCCGGATGGACGCAGCAGCAGCTGGCCGAGCGGGTTCACGTGTCCGCCCGCACCATCATTTCCATCGAAAAGGAGCAGTACAGCCCGTCCCTCATGCTGGCTTACCGGCTGTCGGAGGTGTTTGGCACCACGGTCGAGGAGCTGTGCTGCCTGCGCGAAAACCGAAAAAGGGAGGATGAAGCGTATGACCTGTAAGCTGACATACACCGCCCAGATCAAATGGCGCATCCGCATCCTGTGGGGCGTGATCATCGCCCTGCTGATCTTCATCGTCGTGGTAGGCGAGACCGGCGGCGATTCCCGCATGATGACGCCGCTGGCGGAGCTCATGAGCCGCATTCTCGTCTTCGGCGGCCTGATCGCCGCTGGCGCGGGCATCCATCGCAGCAAAAAGCTGCTCAGAAACCGTCTCCTGCTCAGGGAACAGCAGCTGCGCGAGCGTGACGAGCGCAACCAGTACCTCCACCGCATGAGCGGCGACTGGGTGATGGACGCAATGCTGATCCTTCTCTACGGTGCGACCATGACCGCGTCGCTGTACAACATGGACGCCTTCCACATGGCATGCGGCCTGCTGTTTGCCGCGCTCGCGCTCAAAGTCGGTGCTTATCTCCTGTGCGCAAAAAATATTTTTTGAATCGTCCAACACGCCTTTCTCAGGGGACTGCACATCGCAGACCCCTGATTTTTCTTTATTTTCCAGTTTAAGAAGCATCAATTTTCAGAATCTTTATATCCCAAACTTCATCACCATCCTCCATAATTTGTCCTTTTCGGGCTCTTTACAACACCAGATATTTGGTATATACTCAGCGCGCACGCAGCACAGACTGCAAATACACATAAGAGAGGTCGTTATCCATGAAGAAGTTTCTTTCCCTGCTGCTCGTTCTCTGCCTGATGGTGCCTGCCTTCGCGCTGGCGGAGTCCGCCCCTGCCCTGAAGATCGGTCAGGTGCTGTGCTCCCCTAACGGTGAGCAGTCCTTCGCCGTGGTGACTGTGGTGCTGGAGGGCGACGTGATCGTGGCCGCCTACATCGACGAGTTCCAGTTCATGGCCGCCGAGGGCAACATCGCCGTGCCCAGCAGCGAGGGCCAGTTCGGCCAGAACTACCCCGAAGGCCAGGTGCTGGGCTCCAAGCGCGTCAACAATGAGACCTACAGCGCCATGATGACTGCCTATGCCGGCTCCACCGTGTCCATCGCCGACAACTACGACGCCATCCAGGCCTATGTCATCGGCAAGACCGTGGCTGACCTGGAGGCTGAGCTGGCCGCCAAGACCGCCGAGGAAATGGTGGACGCCGTGTCCGGTGCGACGCTGGTTGCCACCCCCGGCTACCTGCAGGGCATCATCGACGCCGCCAAGGCCGCCAAGTAAGGCGCGCACGCAAAAGGAGAGTCCACAACGGACTCTCCTTAATTTTGTGTCTCAATCATCCTCACGCATTGGATCGTAGATGCACGCTGCGATGCACCGCCCGCATTTCGTACAGCCCTCGTCCGCCACTGGCACATCAAAGCCCAGCGGACTGCGCTCCCAGTGCAGATGCTCGCAGCCAAGGCATGCGCCGCAGCCGGTGCACATGCCGCTGTCGACGATCCTCCTGATATTGTCCATCCTCACAGCCTCCTTTGCATGCCGCGCTCCGCCACCAGGCGGTCTTCCTCCGCCTTATCGTAGGGCACCTGACGCTGAATGACGGCAATCTTTTCCTCGTCATACTCGATGATGGTGTAGTTGCTCAGGCTGTCATGGCGGCGCTGGCCCACCGAGGCGCAGTTGACCAGCAGCTTTCCCGCCAGCGGGATCACATGGGGCTCATGGTAATGCCCGTATACCACGATATCCTCCAGCAGGCGTCCATAGGTATCCTCCAGCACCTGGCGCGGCCTGTCGGAGCCGCAGGTATAGGACTCCATATCCCCCAGCGCTGCATGGAAGCCGATGAGGGTATGGCGGTCATTGAGGCGCAGGCGGACTTCCGTCGGCAGGCTTGTCACATATGCGTAGTTCTCCGGACGCAGATTCGCCCTGAGCCACCGGTGAGTGAAATAGATTTCCGGATAGTAGCTGCCCTCGTCCTCGCCCCGGTCGATGATGTTGAGGATCTCTTCATGACCGCCGCGGATGAGGATCGCGCCCTTCTCCCGGCACAGATCGACCACATCATCTCCGCCCGCACCCCAGCCGAAATAATCCCCCAGACCGATGATGTGCGTCACGTTTTCCAGCCTGTCTACCGCTTCCATGACCGCGCGCAACCCGGTGATGTTGCCGTGTACATCCGAAAAGAGGATGATGCGCTTTGTCATCATGCCACCTCACATTCACCATTTTCAATCATTTTATCACGCACCGCACAAGTTTACAAGCCCGCCGCAAGGAAATTTCCACCCTCATGTAGAACATTATCATGAATCCACACCGCGAGGTTGATGCTATGAAGAAGCTGCTTTGCGCCCTGGCGCTTTTCCTGACCATCCTGTTTCCCGCCTCCGCCATGGCAGAGGTGATCATCAACGAGGTCATGGCCTCCAACGGCATGTACGAAAACGAGCAGTCCTACGATTGGATCGAATTGTACAACAGCGGCAAGAAGGCCGTCGATCTGAGCGGCTGGTACCTGTCCGACAGCAAGAAGGATCCCTTCAAGTGGCAGTTCCCCGAGGGCGCGAAGATCAAGGCCGGGGGCTACATCACCGTGTACTGCACGGGCGAGGAGGATATCGATCCCGGCAAAAGCAGCACCTTCTACACCACCTACAGCCTGTCCGCCGACGGCGAGACCCTCATCCTTTCCGACGCGCAGGGCGTGGAGCTTCAGCGGCTGAAATACCCGGCGCAGTTCGGCAATGTCAGCTACGGCCTGCCGCGCGGCGGTGGGGAATACGGCTACTTCGAGACCGCCACCCGCGCCGCAAAAAATGACGAAATCGCCTATGCCCTGCGCATGGATACGCCCGCCATCACCACCCCCGGAGGATTCTACGAGGGTTCCGTCACCGTGACGGCAGCATGCCCCGAGGGCGCGACGCTGCGCTATACCACCGACGGCGAGACGCCCACGGAAAAGTCAAAGGAATTCCCGGCGGAGGGCCTGCTGATCGAGAAGACCGCCGCCCTGCGCATCAAGGCCTTCCGTGAAGATGCAGTATCCTCCGTGACCGTCAGCGCCACCTACTTCATCGACGATGCGCCCATGACGCCCATCGTATCTCTGGTGACCGACGACAAGTACCTGTTCAACCGCAAGACCGGCGCGCTGGTCAAGGGCAGCGGCGATACGCCCAATTATGAGAAGGAGCTTGAATACCCGGTCAACATCGAGTATTTCACTGCCGAGGGCGTGTGCGAAATCAACCAGATGGGCACCTTCACCGCATCGGGACATTCCGCCCGCGTCAACGCGCAGAAGTCCATCGCCCTCTACGCCCGCAAGGCCTATGGCGCGGACACCTTCCAGTTCAACCCCTTCCCCACCCGCGATTATACCGGCTACCACTCTCTGCTCCTGCGCGCAGCCAACTCCGACGCCTATGCCACCCGCCTGCGCGATGTGGTCGCCTCGTCCCTGGCCGAGGGCGAAGGACTGCTGTATCAGGATCATGTGGTCATTCAGGTGTACATCAACGGCGAATACTGGGGCCATTACAACCTGCGCGAGAAGATCAACAAGTATTTCATCGCCCAGTATGAGGGCGTGACGGACGAGGAGACCATCGACAACATCGACATCCTCGCCCGCACCGGTACCGACCGCTACACCCAGAACGGCGATAACGAGGACTGGCTGGAGCTGGCGGAATTCTGCAAGAAGAACGATCTGAACATCCCCGAAAACCTTGCCTGGGTCGAGGAGCGCCTGGATATCGACAGCATGTTCACCCACGCGGCCTACCAGATCATCCTGGGCAATGTGGACTTCACCAATGTGCGCGTCTACCGCGTGCCCGGCGGCAAGTGGCGGTACCTCCTCTTCGACGTGGAGGCCTGCTGGCGCAATCTGGACAAGACCCCGTTGGAATACTACATCAAGCCTGTCTCCGGCAAGATTCAGGGCTTCCGTCACGAACCCCTCAACGCGCTCCTTGCCGTGCCGGAGTACAAGGCGAAGTTCCTCCGCCGCGTCGCAGAGCTTCTGGAAACGCACTTCCAGTGGCCCAACGTCGAGGCCGCCTTTGATAAGGTCATCGCCCAGCTGGAACCCATCCTCCCCCGCCACATTGAGCGCTGGGACAACATGAAGATCAAAAACTGGTACACCAACGTAAACGCCACGAAATATTACGCCCGCGTGCGCCCCCGCAAGGTGCCCGAGCTGCTGCAAAAGGCCATGAAGCTGACGGATGCGGAGGTTGAGGAATACTTCGGCGAGGTGCTGGAGCTGCTGGAGGTGACCAATGCAAGGCCGGAGGACTGACAGCAGCATCGCCGCCGTGCCGCCTGAGGGCATGCGCCTGCTGTTGGCACAGGCAAGCATTGTTCGCCCAGCCTGCCAGCCTGCTCTGCCTCAAAAGGTATTCATAAGTACAGCAAAGCGAGACCCCTGCCCTTTGCAGAGGTCTCGCCTTTTTCATGCCATTACTTTTTTGCGTGGGCCTTCGCTTCCGCCGCAACCAGGCCGCCCAGGGCGACCAGCGCCAGGACGTTGGGAATCACCATCAGCTGATTGAAGGTGTCCGTCAGCTCCCACACCAGATCGTTGGACAGCAGGCTGCCCAGGAAGATGAAGGCAATCGCCACCACGGAATAGATCTTGTCAAACTTCTTGCCCAGCAGGTAATGCACGTTGATGCGGCCAAAGAAGTTCCAGCCCACGATGGTGGAGAAGGCGAAGAACAGCAGGCACACCGCCACGAAGGCGCTGCCCAGGCCCTCGCCCATCACGGAGGAGAAGGCCAGCTGGGCCATGTTGGTCTTCACCACGCCCTCGGCGCTGCCGGAGGCCAGGATGCCATTGCCGGCGTAGAGGGTGGAGATGGTCACGATGGCCGTCAGGGTCAGCACGATGAAGGTGTCGATGAACACGCCGATCATGGCGCTCACGCCCTGCTCATGGGGATCCTTGACGTTCGCCATGGCATGGGCATGGGGGGTAGAGCCCATGCCGGCCTCGTTGGAGAACAGTCCGCGCTTGGCTCCCTGGCTGATGGCCTGTTTGAGCGCAAAGCCGATGCTGCCGCCGATGATCGCATCGGGCTGGAAGGCGTAGCGGAAAATCATGCCGAAGGTTTCGGGAATGTACTGGATACGGGCGATGATGACCACCAGCGAGCCGACGATGTAGAGGATCGCCATCACCGGCACCAGCTTCTCGGTGACGGAGGCAATGCGCTTCTGCCCACCGATGAAGATGAACGCGGACACCGCCGCCACCGCCAGGCCCATCACCCAGGTGGGGATGCCAAAGGCATTGTAGCACGCCTCGCTGATGGAGTTCGCCTGCACCATGGAGCCCATGAAGCCCAGCGCCAAAATGATGGCCACCGAGAAGAAGCCCGCCAGGAAGGTGCCGAACCTGCCCTTGAAGGCCTGCTTGATGTAATACACCGGGCCGCCGGCGACGGTGCCGTCCTTATGCACGACGCGGGTCTTCTGGGCCAGCACCGCCTCGGCGTAGATGGTCGCCATGCCGAAGAAAGCGATGACCCACATCCAGAAGATCGCGCCGGGGCCGCCGATGAGGATGGCGCCGCAGGCACCCACGATGTTGCCCGTGCCGACCTGTGCGGCAATGGCAGTCGTCAGCGCCTGGAAGGAGGACATACCGCTGTCGTGCTTCTTACCCTTGAGGGAGAAGCCGCCGAAGACGCGCTTCATCCCCTCGCCGAAGCAGCGCACCTGCACGAACTTCGTGCGGATGGAGAAATACAGACCACAACCCACCAACAGGATGATGAGGATATAGTCCGACAGGTACATGTTGATGGTCTGAACAATTTTGAGCAATGCGTCCATGTGTTTGCTTCCTTTCCCAATCATATTGCGTATGTGTGCCGACAAATAAAGAAAGCCGCTTCCTTGCGGACAGCGACTTTGGATAGCACACCAGCACAGGACACAATCGCCCGGCGATGGTGAACTTTGTCCTTTTGCCTGAGAGATTCACGCTTGACGCGCTTGCCCCTTCGGCCCCTGCTTGCGCAGGCGTCTCCAAAGTCTTATCCATCCACAGTCTTCGTCCCTTGCGGAACACCTGAGAGTGTTGCTCCTTCGGTCACAGCTTTCGCCGTATTTCCTGTGGATTTCACATACGCTGACGATTATATCACCACACCCGGCAAATAACAAGGCCAAATACACAAAAGAGACAATCTGCTTACACCGCGCCCAGCAGCACCCGCAGCATGTGCGCCTGCTTCTGCGTGCCATAGATCAGGATGACCAGCTGATCGTAGTCGCTGCTGACCACATGCAGCCGATGCTCACAGCCCTCGGCCAGGAGCACCTCGTTCATGTAATCGATCATCGCAGCGTCAAACCAGTCGCCGTAGTTGGTCAGCTCCTTCTCGTAGGGATGACCGTTGCACAGGAAGGATACCCTGCGCGTACCTTCATCCCAGCTCAGACCCAGCAGTCCTGCCAAAGGCGTGCCCGTGCGCATGCCGGAAAGATCCTCCTGAACCTCCGCGATCGTCACCTCCGGCACGATGGCCTGCACGCCCTGCAAAAACAGCGCGTACATGTTTTCGATATCGAAAACCTCTGCGTCAAAGGCATATACCTCGCTTGATGACGGCGTCCAGCTGCCGTCATCGGCAAAAGTACCCATGCCCAGATGCAGCAGCGCCAGATGCGCCAGCTCGACATCGCTGTCCACATCATATTCAATACCAGCCCTGGCATATAACACGGCAAGCTCCTCCTGCTGCGTCCGGGCAGCCTCCATGGCCTGGGCCGTGACGGTCACGCCCGCGCTGCTCAGCATGGCGATGGCCCTGTCCTCCGCAGTCATGTTGGAGGCGCTTGGGGCGCAGCCGCCAAGCACGAGAAACATCGCCAGCAGCAGAACCAGGAGAGATTGCTTTTTCATCATTTTCAGCTCCTGTATTATTGATCATTTTCACTATATCACAAGCACTTTTGCCTGTCAACGCAGCATTCTTTTATCCGCCATCAATCTTGGTATTGACATAACAATTGCTATTTGTTAGCATGAAAATAGGTTAAGCAGATGGAGGCACATCTGCTGAACAAGTTTATAGAAAGGAGCAATTCTCATGAAGAAACTGCTCACTCTCGTGCTGTCGCTGTGCATGCTGTGCACCGCCATCCCTGCCTTTGCCTACACCGCTGGCGAATATACCGCCACCGGCGAGGGCATGAACGGCCCTATCGAAGTCACCGTGACCTTCGATGCGGACAAGATCGTTGATATCAAGGTCGGCGCTCACAAGGAGACCGCCGGTATCTGCGAATCCGCCATCGAACAGATCCCCGCTGCCATCATCGCCAACCAGTCCCTGGCGGTGGACGTGGTGGGCGGCGCAACCTTCACCTCCAACGGCATCCTCGCAGCTGTTGAAAGCTGCGTCGTGGCGGCTGGCGGCGATGTGGCTGCCCTGAAGGCTGCCGGCGCTGCCCAGACCGTTGTGGCTGAGGATGAAGTGCTGACCTATGACGTGGTCGTCATCGGCGGCGGCGCTGCGGGTATCGCCGCGGCTGCCAATGCCAAGGATGCGGGCGCGTCCGTTCTGCTGCTGGAGAAGCAGGCGAACCTGGGCGGCAACACCCTGATTTCCGGCGGCATCGTCTACTCCACCGGCTCCCAGGCCCAGAAGGACGCTGGCGTTGAGGACAGCGTCGAGGCGCTGGTCGAGTACTGGTACGAGCGTGCCGAGGGCAATGCTGACAAGGATCTGCTGACCCTGGTCGCCACCAACTCCGCCAACACCATCGAGTGGCTGATCGAGGGCGGCGTTGAGCTGGGCAACCTGGGCCCCACGGGCACCAGCACCGTTCCGCGCGCGCTGTACACCAGCAATGGCGGCTCCGGCTTCATCCTGCCCATGACCGAAACCATCAAGAGCAAGGGCGTTGACATCCGCACCAGCACCCCCGCCGTGTCCCTGATCATGGACGAGAGCGGCAAGTGCGTGGGCGTTGAGGCCGTGGCGGCCGACGGCCACAAGGTCACCGTGAACGCCAAGAGTGTGGTCATCGCCACCGGCGGCTTCGACGGCAGCCGTGAGATGATGCGCAAGTACGCCCCCGAAAATGCCAACGATTACTTCTTCGCCTCCGCCGGCAACACGGGCGACGGCATCAACATGGCCATGGCCGTGGGTGCTGACACCGTGTTCAAGGGCGGCGTCATCGGCCTGCGCGGTATCGTGCCCACCTCCTTCGCCGATGCCACCAACGGCCTGGTCTGGATGCCCTACCTGATGGTTGATCAGGACGGCGCCCGCTTCATCAACGAGTCTGCCGACTACCCGATCATCCACTCCGCGCTGGAGAACAACAACCACTCCTACCTGATCGGCGATTCTACCCAGCTGCCTGCTGCGATGGTTTCCGGCCTGGTGGACGGCGGCTACGCCTTCGTGGCCGACACCCTCGAGGAGCTGGCTGAGATCACCTTCATGAACAAGGACACCTTCCTGGCCACCGTTGCCCGTTACAACGAGCTCAAGGGCCAGGAGGACGTCGATTTCGGCAAGGCTGCCGCTGCCATGACCGGCGTGGGCGAAGGCCCCTACGTGGCCGTGCGCGTGATGCCCGCCACCATCGGCACCATGGGCGGCATCAAGGTTGACCTGGAGATGCACGTGCTCAAGGCTGACGGTTCCATCATCCCGGGCCTGTACGCTGCCGGTGCCTGCGCCAACGGCGACTTCTTCTATCAGGAGTACCCTGCCTCCGGCACCTCCATCATGATGTGCTTCACCGTGGGCCGCATCGCCGGCACCAACGCTGCTGAGTGCGACTAATGCAATCCTGATCCGTTTGCCTGATGGGTAAACGGACGCCCCCTGTCCACCACTGGGCAGGGGGCATTTTCACGGCTACCGATATCTGCAAAATTTCCGGCCACATATCAAGGCAAAGAAAAACATCACCCGATCCGGAAATCAGGTGATGTTTTACGCGCAGATGGAGAGATTCGAACTCTCGCGCCGGTTACCCCAGCCTACTCCCTTAGCAGGGGAGCCCCTTGAGCCACTTGGGTACATCTGCTTATGAGGTTATGACCAACTTTGTTGCTCAGGCAAAGCTGGCGGAGAGAGAGGGATTCGAACCCCCGGTGCCTTTCGACATCACTGGTTTTCAAGACCAGCGCCTTCAACCGCTCGGCCATCTCTCCATAGGGAACCAGCGAAGGATATTTTAGCATACTATGGGCGTTTCGTCAAGCCCTAAAAAGGTGATTTTGTTTTTTTCGTGCCAGAGAATATTGTAAAACGCTGCGGTGCGCTTGTGCGGTGCAGGTATGCCGTGCTATAATGCCGGCAGGAGGATGCATATGATTTTCAATTTCGACAAACTCCGCAAGGATACCGGTTTCCGGTTTGTGAAAGGCTGCTGGGCAAGCTGCGAGAAGAAGATCCGCGAGGGCTTCGACACCACGGATACAGGCTTCATTGCCAATGTCAGCGCCGAACACATCGCCCCGCTGTTCAGGGACTATATTGACGCCCAGAGCGAGGAGCTGTTCCTGTTTATTGAAACGCCTTGCAATCTTGCCGATGAGGAGCCCAATGTGGATGGCATTGTAGACAACCCGCATGTGAACGTGTACTACTGGGACAGCATCACGAAGGAAGAGGCCAATGCCGTGCTGGATCATTACGGGGACTGGCTGATCAATGATGGCTTTGCTCGCTTCGGTTTCGGCATCAGTTCCTTTGCAAGCGAGATCATGAAGGACAGCTACAATGTGATGACCGTGTATTCACGCAATCCATCTGCGGATAAGCCGCTGCTGGAGCGGCATATGCTGGCAATACCTGCGCTGCGTACTGCATGGACGTATTTTGACCGGCAGCATCCCGGAGAGTGCTTCCGGTACGAACAAAACGGCAAAACGGTCTACGACGCTGTGAACGAGCTGATGAAGCTCGGGTTATACTTTGCCGAAAGAAGGCCCATTCAGTGACCACCTTTCGTTTTTTGCTCACTTATCCTCACCCCTTGCGCATCCCCTTGACGAATCGACATTTTCCATGTATCATATGGAAGGAAATCCGTTTCGTTATGAGATCTATATGAGAGGAGTCTTTCCATATGAAATACGTTCTGGGTATCGACCTTGGCACCTCCGGCACCAAAACGGTGCTGTTCAATCAGGATGGCGTGGCGATGGCCTCTGCCACTGTCGAGTATCCCATGTACCAGCCCCACAACGGCTGGGCGGAGCAGGACCCCAAGGACTGGTGGAACGCTGCTGTCGAGACCATCAAGACCGTGCTGGTGAAGTCCGGCGTGAACAAGGACGATGTGGTGTCCCTGGGCATTTCCGGTCAGATGCATGGCCTGGTCATGCTGGATGAGAACAACGAAGTCCTGCGTCCCTCCATCATCTGGTGCGACCAGCGTACCGCCAAGGAATGCGACGAAATCCACGAGAAGGTCGGCAAGGAAAAGCTGATCTCCATCACCGCCAACCCCGCCCTGACCGGCTTCACCCTGTCCAAGATCCTGTGGGTGCGTAACAACGAGCCCGATGTGTACGCCAAGTGCCGCCACATCCTGCTGCCCAAGGATTATGTCCGCTTCATGCTGACCGGCGACTATGCCACCGAGGTCTCTGATGCCTCCGGCATGCAGCTGCTGGATGTGCCCAACCGCTGCTGGAGCGATGAGCTGCTGCAGATCCTGGACATCGACAAGTCCATGCTGGCCAAGGTGTATGAGTCCTGCGAGGTGACGGGCCATGTGTCCGACGCAGCGGCTGCCCTGACTGGCCTTTCCGCTGAGACCCTGGTGGTCGGCGGCGCGGGCGACAACGCTGCGGCGGCTGTTGGCACCGGCGTGGTGGAGGACGGCAAGGCCTTCGTCACCATCGGCACCTCCGGCGTGGTGTTTGCCCATACCGATAAGCTGGCCATCGACCCCAAGGGCCGCGTGCACACCTTCTGCTGCGCGGTGCCCGGCGCATGGCACGTTATGGGCGTGACCCAGGCAGCCGGCCTGAGCCTGAAGTGGTTCCGCGATACCTTCTGCGCGGCGGAGAAGGAAACCGCTGCCCAGATGGGCGTTGATCCCTACGAGCTGACCAACAAGCAGGCGGCTCAGAGCCCCATCGGCTCCAACAAGCTGATCTACGCGCCCTACCTGATGGGCGAGCGTACCCCCCACCTGGATCCCGACTGCCGCGGCATGTTCTTCGGCCTGTCTGCCATGCATCAGCGCCGCGACCTGCTGCGCGCCGTGATGGAGGGCGTCATCTACGCCCTGTGCCAGAACGTGGACACCATGCGCGCCATGGGCGTGAAGGCGGACGCCATG
>JAFUOR010000046.1 GCA_017481825.1 Clostridia bacterium | reverse complement strand
CATGGCCGAGCTGCAGAAGCCCTACGAGGCCAAGCTGCAGGGCGTGTTCCCCTACCTGACGCCCTCCCGGGACGAGGTTGTCACCAGCTACCGCGCCACCGGCGAGCGCCTGAGCGCACCCCGCAAGATCGCGCAGCCCCGCGTACTCATCCCCGTTTTCCCCGGCACCAACTGCGAGTACGACACCGCCCGTGCGGTGGAGCGTGCAGGCGGCAAGGCGGAAATTCTGGTCATCAACAACCTGACCCCTGAGAAGATCACCGAGAGCATCAAGAAGGCCAGCGAGATCATTTCCCGCAGCCAGATGATCGTGCTGCCCGGCGGCTTCTCCGGCGGCGACGAGCCCGATGGCTCCGCCAAGTTTATTACCGCGTTCTTCCGCAACCCCGCGATGAAGGATGCTGTGCACGAGCTGCTGAAGAACCGCGACGGCCTGATGCTGGGCATCTGCAATGGCTTCCAGGCGTTGGTCAAGCTGGGTCTGGTGCCCTTCGGCGAGATCGTGGATACTGACGATCAGTGCCCGACGCTGACCTTCAACGAGATCGGCCGTCACCAGTCCATGCTGGTGCGCACCCGCATTGCTTCCGACAAGTCCCCCTGGCTGAGCCGCTGCGATGTGGACGACATCCACACCATCGCCATCAGCCACGGCGAAGGCCGCTTCGTGGGCCCGGAGAAGCTGCTGCGCCAGCTGGCCGCGAATGGTCAGATCGCTACGCAGTACGTCGATCTTGCCGGCAATCCCTCCATGGACATGCGCTTCAACCCCAACGCCTCCTACTTTGCCATCGAGGGCATCACCAGCCCCGACGGCCGCGTGCTGGGCAAGATGGGCCACACCGAGCGCTCCGGCGAGAATCTGTACAAGAACGTACCGGGCGATAAGTACCAGCCGCTGTTTGAGGGTGGTATGGATTACTTCATTAAATAATATGCAAGGAGCCTGCTTCCTGAAAAAAGGAAGCAGGCTCTTTGGTGTTACTTGGCCCTGTTGCGGCACTTTTCCGCCATCTCCTGAGGCCACTGGGCCTCAATCTCCAGCCCGCGCGCCTCCAGCTGGTGTGCGATGTCCTCCCACAGAAGCGCCGCCTTGCCGTATTCGCCCAGCTCCTCCCGGCAGAAGGCCATGGAGTACATGGCGTCCAGGTACTTTGTGTCAATGCGGACGGAGGCTTCCCAGTGGGTAAAGGCGTCATCGTAGCGCTTCAGCGCCCGGCAGGCATCTCCGGCGTAGACATGCAGCAGGCCTTCCTGGGGGAAGCGTGTCAGGGCGGTGCGGCAGGTGTTCAGGGTGGCTTCGTGCTGGTTGCCCACATGCTGCGCGTGAGCGAGATCGACCCATGCCTGCGCAGCCTCCGGCGTGGATTGGACAGTGTGCTTCTGCTCGGCGATGCATTCTGCCGCCTGGCCGATCTTGCAGCGCAGCAGGATTTTCTGCCGCAGGATGCGGTGATACATCTCCGAATCTGTATCGTGGGCCATTTCCATCGCGCGATCATAGCAGGACAGCGCTTTTTTCATGCAGGTGGTCATCATGTACTCATGAATCACGCCATAGCTGCGCCAGTCGTCTGCCGTGGCCGTGCCAGCCTTCACCAGCTTCTCAAATTCTTCTGCGGCGGCGATGAAGTCCTCGTGTTTTCCTGTCCGCTCGTAAATGGCCAACAAACGCAGGGCGTTGTTTTCGTAGCCCTTCGGGGAGGGTTTGAACAGGTCGTCCACCAGCACGCCGTAGAGCCGGGCGATGCCCGGCAGCAGCAGCACGTCGGGGAAGGTGACGCTGGTCTCCCAGCGGGAAACAGATTGGGCGCTCACGCCCAGGGCCTCGGCGGCCTGCTCCTGTGTCAGCTTCTTTTCCAGCCGCAGCTTTCGCAGGTTGGAGGAGAGATCATTGCTCATGTGGGGTGCTCCTTTTTACGTATTTGAAGCTTCATGTGTTTACTATACAGGCTTGGCGGGAAAAAATCCATATCACAGTTTGCGTGAGGATTCTTGTTTTTTGAGAGTAGGGAGCCTTTTGGTGCGAGCTTGCCAACGCCTTCCCGCCACCGGGACTCCCGGCTCTGGGGAAGGTGGCCGAGCGTGAGCGAGGACGGATGGGGTTCAGCAACCACGCGTGCGTAACTCCAGCCGAAGGTACGCAAGCGAGATCGCGAAAAGGGGGGCTTAGGGGCGAAGCGCCACTAAGCAGGGTGCGGGGACAGCGTCCCTGCCGGAGTCCAGAGGCAGCGCCTCTGTCGGATGGAGGGTAGCCCCTCCCTGCGTCCCCGGTCGCGCTTTTCGTGTTGCATTTCCTTCCAACATACGCTATAATAGAGCATGCTGCACCAAAGGAGGCCCGTGCGATGCTGCTTCACGAGTTTGACCCCTGCGAAACGGCGATCTTCAATCCGTCGATGGTGTTTTCGCCCATTGAGGGCATGCCGAAGGTCGCGGTGAGCTGCTTTTCCCGCGTAACCTTTGAGCGGATGCTCGCCATGTTTCCGGATGCGGAGCAGATTGCGGTGATGAAGTGCGCCAGTCAGGTGTTCCCGGTGTACCGCGCTGAGGTTAAAGGCACGCCCATTGCGCTGTACATGTCCGGTGTGGGCGCGCCGCAGTGTGTGGGCTCGCTGGAGGAGATCTTCGCCATGGGCGTCAGGTGTGTGGTGCTCTTTGGCACCTGCGGCGTGCTGGACAGGAACATCGAGGACTGCGGCATCATATTGCCGACCTCCGCCCTGCGCGACGAGGGTACGAGCTACCACTACGCGCCGCCGGGGGACGAAATTAAGGTCAATCTGCGCTACCGCGAGGTCTTTACCGGACTGCTGGAGGAGATGCACATCCGCTACACCCAGGGGAAGTGCTGGACGACGGATTCCATGTTCCGCGAGACTCGCGAGAAGGTCAATCGCCGCAGGGAACAGGGCTGTGTCTGCGTGGATATGGAATGCGCCAGCTGTGCGGCAGCAGCTCAATTCCGCGGGAAGGACGTGCTGCAGTTCTTCTACGCAGCGGACAATCTGGACAGCGACGTGTGGGACGAGCGGAGCCTTTCCAACAACGCCCGCATGGAGGATAAGGATCGCATTGCCCTGCTGGCGGCGGAAACCGCCGTGCGCATCACCCACGCCATGAACGACAAGTAAGGAGAATATCCATGCCATACATCGAGACAACTGCCAACATTGCCATTTCCGGCCGCAAGGAGCATGCCATCAAGGAGCGCATGGGCAAGGCCATCGAGTGCATCCCCGGCAAGACCGAAGGCTGGCTGATGCTGTCCTTCAGGGACAATGTGACCATGTACTTCAAGGGGGAGGATGATCCCTGCGCCATCTGCCAGGTGAAGCTCTTCGGTTCGGCGGACGAGGAGGCCTATGCGGCCCTCACCGAGGCGCTGACGGACATCCTGCGCGAGGAGCTGGAAATCGATCCCGACCGCATCTACGTCACCTACCAGGAGTGCGATACCTGGGGCTGGAACGGCGGCAACCTCTAAAATGGAACAAACGCAAGGGCAGTGCTGCCTGCAAAAGCAGAGCAGGCTGTCCTTGCTGCGCATTTTTGCCTTTTTGCGGATGAAATTTACCGTTTGCTTCGTTCTGTGAACGAACGGGAAAATTTCCAAAAGGGCATTCATATTCTGCGAAACTTGTTGTATAATAGATGATACAATGAACCTACACAAGGAGGTGAGCACGTTGGACCTGACGGCATTGTGGGAATCAATTGAGCTGACGCTGTATAACGTGCTCCATCGCCCGGGGCTTTCGGATCTTGCCGATATCCTGCTGGTGGCGGTGATCATCTACGAGCTGCTGATGCTCACCCGCGATACCCGGGGCAGCGCGGTTCTGAAAGGATTGCTGCTGCTGCTGGTGGTGGTGGGAATCAGCAACCTCTTTGGCCTCACGGCGCTCAACTGGCTGCTGATGGCGGTCATCAACAACGGCCCGCTGGTGCTGGTGATCCTCTTCCAGCCGGAGATCCGCAAGGCGCTGGAGCAGATTGGCCGCGGCGCCAGACTGGAGAAGACGAACCGCGAGGATACGGACGAATCGGGCCGCATCATCGACGAGATCATTAAATGCGCCACGAACCTCAGCCGCCGCCATGTGGGCGCGCTGATTGTGTTTGAACAGAAGACGGGCCTGAAGGATATCATTGATAACGGCATTGCTATCGATGCGCAGATTTCCAGCGGTCTGCTGGAAAACATCTTCGAGCCCAACACCCCCCTGCATGACGGCGCGGTGGTCATCCGCGGCCCGCGCGTGATGAGCGCAGCGTGTATTCTCTCCCTGACGGAGGCCAGCGGCATCAGCCATGATCTGGGCACCCGACACCGCGCGGCCCTGGGCGTGAGCGAAACAACGGATGCGGTGGTGCTGATCGTATCCGAGGAGACCGGCATCATCAGCGTGGCGCGCGGCGGCAAGCTGAACCGTCACCTGGACGCCAAGAGCCTGCGCACGGTGCTGGAGGGCATCTATACCCGCCAGAGGAATCAGGGCCTGTTCACGGCCGTGAAGAGCCTCCTGGCCCCCGGCAGCCGGAAGGAGGCGACAAAGAAATGACCCAGACGCCTTCTCAGAATGCGCACAAGGAAGAAAGCCGCCTGGCTGCCCTTGGTCGCGCCCTGCGGCACATCCTGCTCAACAACTGGGGCACAAAGCTCCTGGCGCTGGTGCTGGCCATCGGCTTGTGGGCCGGGCTGATCACCCAGGACCCTACGCTGACCCGCGAGAAGAATTTTGCGAACGTGAGCGTTAACATCACCGGCTCGGACAGCCTCAAGCGCAATGGCTACATCGTCGTCAGCGATCTGGACGAGGTGCTCCAGGATGTGGATATCAGCGTGGATGTGCCCCAGATGCAGTACGCCAGCGCTGCGGCCAGCAACTACAACGTCCGCATCGATCTGAGCCGTCTGACGGCAGCGGGCGTGCATGAAGCCAAGATTTTGTCCACGAATACCTCGACTTATGGCACGGTCACGTCCATCAGCCCCGCCACGGTGCAGGTGGAGGTGGATGAGTACATCACCCGCTACCGCATCCCTGTGTCCGCCGCAACGGTGGGCAACGCGCCGGAGGGCTACTACGCCACCGTGCCCAGCGTCGATCCGCCCATGATCGCCGTCAGCGGCCCCAAATCGCTGGTGGAGAAGATCGTGCGCGCCGAGGCTGTAGTGGAGCTGGGCAACCTCCCGGAGCGCGAGGGCGAGGTGCGCAAGGCCATTCCCTTCACGCTTCTGGATGAAAACAGCAACTCCATCGAAAGTGAACTGCTGGAGGTGACCAGCGAGGGCGTGCTGATGGAGAGCGTGGTGGTGGAGCAGAGCGTTTACAGCCTGCGCACCATCGATATGACGGATATGGGCCTGATCCGCGGCACACCTGCCACAGGCTATGAGGTCAAGAACGTCTACGTTACGCCCTCGACCATTACCATCGCAGGCTATAAGGATGAGATTGAAGCCCTCGACGTGCTCTACGCTGACTCCACGGTCAATGTCGAGGGATTGAAGGAATCGGTGAACAAGAGCATCCGCATCCGCCAGCCCTCGGCGATCAAGTACGCCAACACCTCCACCATCACCGTGGCGGTGGAGATTGGTCCGGTGATGCGCTCCAAGACCTATGACAGCATCCGTCTGGATGTGACCAATGTCGAAAGCGGTCTGACCGCATCCCTTGGTACGAAGTACGGCTCGGTGACCATCACCGGCGCGCAGCTGTGGCTCAATACGCTCTATTCCCGCAGCGTCGATCTCTATGTGGATGCAACGGGCCTGACCGAGGGCGTGTACGATCTGCCGCTGCTGTGCACGGTGCGCAACGCCGATGGACAGGACTACTCCGTGGACGTGGCCCCCATGATGGTGCGCGTCACGATCACCGCGAAGGAATAATCTCAGGAGGGGAGGAAAGTCATGGGCAGCTTTGCAAATGCCATCTTCAGCGCACTGCTGGGATGGCTGGAGGGCGCCGTGGCAGGCCTGTGGGGCCTTGTCAGCGGACAGGAAACGGCCTGGCTTTCCTACCTGGCGGACAACTGGCTGCCGCTGCTGGTCCTCCTGTGCGCGGGATGCCTGCTGGCGGATCTGGTGGTATACCTGCTGCGCTGGCAGCCCTACCGCGTATGGGCGAGCTTCCTGTACCGCATGAAGCACCGCGACGAACTGGACGAGGATGACACCGCTGTCCGCCGTGAGTGGGTCTTTGCTGATGGTACCACCGCCCCGGAGGAGGCCATCACCCCGCCGCCCGCCCCGCGCAGACGCCGCCGTTCCCGGGAGGACGAGCACATCGACGCTCCCGTGCGCCCGGTGAAGCGCGTCGTTCCCGCCAAGCATCGCCGCGGCAGCGGCGGTACGGACGAGTACCTCATTCCCCAGCCACAGAACAAGGCGGATACCTACCATCAGCCCTACTACCCGCCCCAATGGCGTGACACCAATCCCGGAGGAAACGAATGACGAACCTTCCTCAGGCCTTTATTGATCGTATGGCGGAGCAGCTCGGAAGCGAACTGCCCGCCTTTTTGCGCACCTATGACGAGCCCTTTCAGCGCGGCGTCCGCCTGAATCCCCACAAGGCGACGCTGCAGCAGCCCGAGGGCCTGGAGGCCCCTGTGCCCTGGGAGCCTACGGGCCGCTATCTCTCCCTGGGATCCCGGGCCGGAGCATCCATTCTGCATGAGGCCGGCGCGTGGTATTTGCAGGAGCCCAGCGCCATGATCCCTGCGGCAGTGCTGAACCCCCAGCCCGGTGAGCGCGTCCTCGACCTGTGTGCCGCGCCTGGCGGCAAGAGTACCCAGCTCGGCCTGCGCATGGCAGGGCAGGGGACACTCGTATGCAACGAGCCCATTCACGACCGGGCGCGGATTCTCTCCCGCAACATCGAGCGCATGGGCATCCCCAACGCCATCGTCACCAGCGCCTACCCGGACAGCCTGGCTGCCCTTTGGCCCGAGGCCTTCGACGCCATCCAGTGCGACGCCCCCTGCTCAGGCGAGGGCATGTTCCGCCGTCACCCTGAGACTCGCGCGGAATGGAGCCCCGAATCCCCCGCAGGCTGCGCCCGACGTCAGCTGGATATCCTGCACAGCGCTGCCCTCATGTTGCGCCCCGGCGGCAGGCTGGTGTACTCCACCTGCACGCTCAACCAAATCGAGAACGAGGGCGTGATCGAGACCTTCCTGCAAGGGCATGACGACTTCACGCTGGAGCCCTTCGCGCTGCCGATGCTCTCCGCCCCCGAGGGCATGCTGACGGTTTTCCCCCATCACGTGCGCGGCGAAGGGCATTTCGTGGCGCTCCTGCGCAGGCGCGGGCAGGGGACAGCTGTCTGGAAAACGGCCTCCCCCAAAGAGTATGCCCCCGACAAAGCCGCTTTGGCCGCCCTCCACGCTTTCATGCCCGGCCAGGCAGCCAACATCTCCTTTGGCGGCGAGATGCGCCATTGCCCGGACTTCCCCGACTTCACCCGCGCCCGCGGTGTGCAGGTGCTGCGCACAGGCCTGCACCTTGGCACGGTGAAGGGCAAGGTCTTCGTGCCCGATCACGCCTGGGCGATGGCGATCTGCCCGCCTGACGTCCCGCGCATCGACCTGACGGAAGCAGACGCGCGCCTCTACCAGTCCGGACAGGTCATCCCGGTTCATGGCAAGGGCTGGGTGCTGCCCTGTTATGCAGAGTTGCCGCTGGGCTGGGGCAAGGTGTCTGATGGCATGATGAAGAATCACTACCCCAAGGGGCTGAGGCGATAGGGAGGGACTGCCCCTGCACCCTGCCAGAGGCTCTGCCTCTGGACTCCGGCAAGGGCGCTGCCCCTGCACCCCGGCAGGGCGCTGCCCTTGCATCCTGGCAGGGCGCCGCCCTGCACCCGCTTAAGGGCGCTTCGCCCTTAAGAATCCCTTTTCGCGACCTTGCTTGTGTGCCTTCGGTTGAGGTTGCGCGCGCGTGGGTGTTGAGGGGGCGAAAGCTACGTGTTCCTTGTTGGTCGCGCTTTGGCTCGACTCCCTTGCAGTCGTCTCGCGTCGCCCGCTGCGTGTACCTGCCTTTGCAGCAGCAGGAGGCGGCGACCTCCTGCGGAGGCCGACGAGGATGACTGGGGACAAAAAGCGCCCCTTGCCGTATGATCGGAACGGCTGCGGGAAGAACCTCATCAAATTTCTATTTTTGACAATGGCACAGAAGGTTGGCCCCCCCTCCGCAGGAGGGGGGATGCCGCTTGCTGTCGCAAAGGCAGGTGCAACCCGCGTGCCACGCGAGGACTCCGGGAACTTGTTCATGGAGCCGGGCCAAAGCATGATCAACAAGGAACACAAGCTTTCATTCCCTCCAATCAACATGCGTGCGCAACCCCAACCGAAGGAAATCAACCGCATCGCAAGAAGGGGTTCGCGGGGGCATCGCTCGGAGTGGCTTCCCAGTGGGGCGTTCGCCGCAGGCGAAAGCGAAGGACGATGTAGAGTGAGCGCCCCTGCCCGCCGGAGGCCCTCGAATGAGGTCAACCTGTCCCCCACAGCAATAAAAATCAGTTGCATATGCTTCCTGAATATGGTATAATAATAACACATGATATGTGAAAGGAGCATACAAATGAAGCGGTGGCTGGGATTGACTGTTTTGGCAGCGGCAATGATGTGCGCCATGCTGATAGGCGCTTCGGCGGAGGAATGCACGCACTATTGCTGGTGTACTAATCTGACGAAATGCTGGGTGTGCGGAGCAACCGGACTGGCGGAGGGTACCGGCGAGGTGATTCATAATACCAACTGCGTCAACCTGGGTGAGCAGCATCAGTACCAATGCCAGAATTGCGACTATGTTGAAGAGCCAGCCGCCCACTGGGGACATTGCGACGCGCCGACGACCTGTACCCACTGCGATGCTGAAAATATCACCATTGCACCTGATAACCTTTTCCATGACAATGCGTATGTCGATCTTGGCACGCAGCATCAGTATCAGTGCCTGACCTGCGGGCTGGTCAAGTATGAGGCTTCCAACCACGGGGCTAACTGCGATACGCCCACCACGTGCAGATGGTGTGGTCTGACCGGGGTAGACATTCCGGACAACATGATTTATCATGATACGCAGCTTGTCAATCTTGGCGCGCAGCATCAATACCAATGTACCCGCTGTGATTATGCAGGCGAGCTATTTGATCACCGGGCGGACTGCGATGCACCGACAACGTGCCTCGGCTGCCATGGGACCGATCTGACGATCCTGCCTGAAAAGGTAGAGCACATCTACCAGACGGTGAACATCGGCGCCTCCCATCAGGAGCAGTGCTCCCGCTGCGGCGGCACAGGCGAGACCGAGGAGCACAGCGTCTACTGCGATGCGCCGAACCTCTGCACGGTTTGCGGCGACGACGCCGTGGTTGTTGCAGAAAACAACTGGCTGCATCACGGCGAGTGGGTCAACTATGGAGATTACTGCTTGTTGGAATGTACGCTCTGCCCCTATGCGATGGGCCTGGGCCGTCACATGATCATGTGCGATACCCCCAATGTGTGCGATTTTTGCGGTACGACCTTTGACAATGTTGATCCGGACGTGCTGTGGCATACGTTCAAGATTACCAACATTGGCAATCAGCATCAGGATATATGCAAGAATTGCGGCGACGCCCTGGAGCCGGAGGACCATTATGCCAGCTGCGACGATTCCACGACATGTGCCTGGTGCGGTGCGACGGATGTGCAGATGGATGAGAGTGCCATCAGCCATTCAATGATCATAGTGAACGTGGGCGATCAGCATCAGAAGCAGTGTGAAAATTGTGACTATAAGGGTGATTTGTTCGACCACTCGGCTGACTGCCATGCGCCGACCACCTGCCGTGTCTGTTCAGCCAGCGGGGTGGTTATTGCGGAGGATCAGATTGATCATGTGCTGCTCTGCGTTGATCTGGGCGATCAGCATCAGGAGCAGTGCGTCCGCTGCGACTACATGAAGGAGGCCGCAGCCCACCGCTATCGCTGCCACACCATGGTCTGTGCCGATTGCGGCAAGGAGGGCTCGGGCGTTCCGGAGGATGAGCTGTACCACGCCTATGTGCTATCCAACATCGGCACCCACTGTGAGCTCAGGTGCGTTGACTGCGACATATTCGTCCTTTACGAGCATGAGGTGTACTGCACCATGCCGACGGAATGCCTCTACTGCGGCGGAACGGATCTGGTGATTCCCGAGGAGAAGCTCCGGCATGCCGTCCTGGGCGCGGATTTTGATGCGGAATACCACTGGGGTACCTGTGTCGGCTGCGACAAGGAGATCAAGCAGCTGCATACGCTGGACGAAAACAATGAATGCACCACGGTGGGCTGCGGTTATGACGGCTCAGTCATCCGACTCCCCGGCGACGTGAATGACGATGGCGCCGTCAACATGCGTGACGCCCTGGCCTTGCTGAAAAAGCTGGCCGACTGGGACGTGACCATTAACGAGGCCAACGCCGACTGCAACGGCGACGACGCGGTCAACATGCGCGATGCACTGCTGCTGCTCAAGTACCTCGCGGATTGGGACGTGGAGCTGAAATAACCCCCTATATCCTCAGGCACTGGCGCTCATGGCGGCGCTGGTGCCTTTTATGTGAAAAAAGTCCCGAAATTGCCGGGAAATTCGCAAATTTATGCTTGACTTTCCAGCTCTCCTGATGTACAATAGACGATGGCATCAATAGCTCCGCTAGCCCCGGTAACTATTGAATGATACACACGCGCGAGCATGCGACCATCATGTATGCGCTCCTCATTGTCCGCCCTCATCACAGCGAGCTGCGCTGAGGGTACGCTCTGCCAATGCGTTGCATTGGCTGTCGCTAATCGGCTTTGCCGATTTGAGTGAACAGAAACTTAGGAGGAAAAACCTTTGAAGACTTTCATGCCGAAAGCGGCTGACATTACCCGTCAGTGGTATGTTGTCGATGCCGAGGGCCAGGTGCTGGGCCGTGTTGCCACCCAGGTTGCGAATATCCTGCGCGGCAAGAATAAGCCGATCTATACCCCCAATGTTGACACCGGTGACTTTGTCATCGTCATCAATGCCGATAAGGTCGTCCTGACCGGCAAGAAGCTGGATCAGAAGATCTACTACAAGCACAGCGGTTACGTTGGCGGTCTGAAGGAGACCAAGTACCGCAAGCTGCTGGCCGAGAAGCCTGAAGAGGCTCTGCGCCATGCCGTTGTGGGCATGCTGCCCAAGGGCCCCCTGGGCCGTCAGATGGCCAAGAAGCTCAAGGTCTATGCCGGCGCCGAGCACGAGCACGAGGCTCAGAAGCCCGTCAAGTTCGATCTGGTGTAAGGCCGAGAAAGGAGTAAAAGCAAATGGCTAAGGTTGATTACAGCGCTGTTGGCCGCCGTAAGAAGGCTGTTGCCCGCGTCCGCCTGGTGGCTGGCGAAGGCAAGATCGTCATCAACAATCGTGATATTGATAACTACTTCGGTCTGGAGACCCTCAAGATGACCGTTCGTCAGCCCCTGACCCTGACCAACACCGCGTCCTTCGACGTGCTGGTCAATGTCTGCGGCGGCGGCATCTCCGGCCAGGCTGGCGCGATCCGTCATGGCATCGCCCGCGCTCTGTGCAAGGCTGATCCCGAGCTGCGTCCCGCCCTGAAGAAGGCTGGCTTCCTCACCCGCGATCCTCGTATGAAGGAGCGTAAGAAGTACGGCCTGAAGGCTGCCCGTCGTGCGCCTCAGTTCTCCAAGCGCTAATCCATACATACTTCCAGTGTCGCTTTCAGGACACTGGAAGTATTTTGTTTTGGTGTGGCGTGCCATGCAGGCGGGGAGAGGGTACGCCTTCACGCCAGCGGGGCTCCCGGTTCAGAGGGCGGTGGGATGAGGGCCTCCATGCAGCAGGCCTGATCATGCGGTAAACGGGTGTGTCGGTGGACGCGCGAACCCTTTCAGTCGCCACACGGCGGCACCGAAGAGGATGCTTGCCTTTTGAGAGGGTCTGATCTGCTGTGGCCGCATCTGAGGATGCGGGAGACTCCATCCGTCAGCTCTCTGAGGTCGCTGCCACCTTCCACGGAGCTGGGAGCCTTAGATGCGGGATGGCTTTTGGTGCCCAGTAACGCCCGCGCCTCTCCGTAGCAAGGGTATTCGGTCTGTTCCAATGCCGCCTCTCACCACATCAGAAAAGCAGGCGAACTGCGGGCGACGCGAGACGACTGTAGGGGAGGCGAGCCAAAGCGCGACCAACAAGATATCTGCAGCTTGCGTCCCGCCCAATATGCACGCGCGCGCAGCCTCAAGCGAAGGACGATGTTGAGTGAACGCCCCCGGACAGGCGGAGGCCAGCGCCTTGACTGCCCCACATTCCATATTGACTTCTCCCGCCCGTTGGTGGTAGGATATTGGAAAAGCAAGAACGAAGAAGGAGAAGGACATATGCTTGACCGACTGTATGCTGATTATGCCTGGGAACAGACTGCTGCGCTGCTGGCGATTGATTCGCCTTCGGGTTATACGGCCCGAGCGGCTGCGTGGGTGCAGGAGGCCTTTGCGGCGCTGGGGTTTGATGCGCGCATCACCAAGAAGGGCGGCGTGCTGGTGGATCTGGGAGGCAGGGATGCTGACGACGGGCTGCTGCTGGAGGCCCATGCGGATACCCTGGGTGCGATGGTCGCGCAGGTGAAGGGCAATGGACGGCTGCGGCTCACCTCCCTGGGCGGAATGAATCCCAACAATGCCGAAACGGAGAATGTCCGCGTGCATACCCGCGAGGGCAAGGTCATCGAGGGTACCTGCCAGCTGTGCAATGCCTCGGTGCACGTTAACGGGGATTATTCCTCCGCCCGGCGCTCCTGGGATTCGGTGGAGATTGTGCTGGACGAGGATGTGCACAGCGCTGATGATACCCGCGCGCTGGGCATTGAGGTGGGGGACATCGTCTGTTTTGACCCGCGCACCCGCCGAACGGCCTCGGGCTATTTGAAGAGCCGCTTCCTGGATGACAAGCTGAGCGTGGGCATCCTGCTGGGTCTGGCGAAGTACCTGGCGGATGGCGGCATCGTGCCGCAGCGCCGGGTGTGGGCGCACATCACGGTTTATGAGGAGGTCGGCCATGGCGGCAGCGCGTCGGTGCCTGCGGGCGTGACGGAGGCCATCAGCGTCGATATGGGCTGCGTGGGCGATGGTCTGCAGTGCACGGAGAAGCAGGTCTCCAT
>JAFUOR010000045.1 GCA_017481825.1 Clostridia bacterium | reverse complement strand
CCCCTTCTTCGACGCGCAGCCCCGTCCCTGGGTCAACATGGGCGTCACCGGCGAGAACCTGGCCGGCTCCTACTTCCTCTCCACCGGCTCCGGCAAGTTCTTCCGCAATGTCATTACCGATCCCGAAGACAGCATTTGCGTAGTCGAGATCAACGACAAGGGCGACTCCTACCGCATCCGCTGGGGTCTGGTGAACGGCGGCAAGCCCACCAGCGAATTCCCCAGCCACTACATGAACCACTGCGTCCGCGCCAAGGCCACGAACGGCGAGCACCGCGTGATCTACCATGCCCACCCCGCCAACATCATCGCCATGACCTTCGTGCTGCCCCTGACGGACCGCGATTTCTCCCGTGCCTTGTGGAAGAGCGCGACCGAGTGCCCCGTGGTGTTCCCCGGCGGCGTGGGCGTTGTACCGTGGATGGTTCCCGGCGGCGCTGACATCGCCCTGGCCACCTGCAAGAAGATGGAGGAGTTCGACGCGGCGGTTTGGGCCCATCACGGCCTGTTCGCCTCCGGCCCCGACTTTGATATCACCTTCGGCCTGATGCACACCATCGAGAAGGCTGCTGAGATCTGGGTGCTGGCAAAGTCCACGGGCCTCCCCGAGCTGCAGACCATTCAGGATGACGAGCTCCGCGCCATCGCCCGCGACTTCAAGGTACAGCTCCGCGAGGACTTCCTCGACTAAGCAACACAACAGCCGGCCCTGCTTCCCTTGCTGGAGGCAGGGCCGGTTTGCGTTTCAAAGCAAGGGCCCCCTTCTAAGCAGAAGGAGGCCCGGAATCCATTACATCGTCTTTTTTGCAGCCAGCAGGAAGCGGTGGATGCGCCCCTCAATGCAGCCCTGCTCCTCCAGCACCCGCTGGGCAGCCATCAGGCGGTCAAGGCAGGAATCCACCGCAAAGCCAGGGAATTCCCACTCGATGATGCGCGCAAACCACACCAGCGCACCCACATCGTAGAAGCGGATCGGTCGGAAGCTCTCCTCGCCTCGCAGCACCGTCAAACCGACGCTCGTGAAGGTCTTCTCCGCCTTTTGCAGATATTGCTCCGGAAAGGGCAGCGGGGTATCGCCCAGCAGCAGGCGCACCAGCTCGCGGTCATTCTCCACACCGACCTGCTGGGTCACAAACACGCCGCCAGGCCGGAGCACCCGGGCGATTTCGCGAGCGTTGAAATCCCCGTGACGGTTGATGACCATGTCAAAGGCGGCGTCCTCAAAGGGCAGCGCACCCGCACCATCGGCCTGGCGGAAGTCAATGCCCAGAGGGGCAAGAGTTTCCCGGCAGAGGGCGACGTTGGGAGGATAGTTCTCCGTCGCAGCGGTCATCCCATGCGGATGCCCCAGCGACAGCAGGAATTCCCCGCCGCCGGTGTCGATATCCAGCAGCCGTTTGTCCGGTGAAAGGTACTCGCAGATGACGGAGGCATAATCCCAGGGAAGGTCATCTTCCTCCGCATAGCGGCCTTCGATGTGGGAAAAGTCCCAGCCATGGATGTGGGCGGCGGCTTCCTCCGCACGCCAGTGGGCAATCAATTCGTTGTGATTCATGGATAACTACTCCTTTTTTCTTTTTTTCAAGCAAAAAAGGTGCAGTTTACTGGCAGCATGGAATACTCGGTGCAACCTGCTGTCAGGTTCAAAACTGCACCGAGGAGTTAATTCGTTGCGTGCGCAGCATGCGCGTTCACCGCCTTTCATGGGGGATTATAGCATGAAGGGCATGGGAATTGCAAGGTTTTAGCTTGCCTGTTCACGGGCTTGGCAGGGCCTTATCCGTTGTTTCTGGAAACCGAAGAGTCCCGAAAGACGCTGGGGAGCCGCCTGGCACTGCCCAGACCCGGCAGGCCCTCCGCGGCGCTGCATCCAGCAAGGGATGTTGTCCCTTGACCCTTCTTTTTGGGCACACCGATGAGAGGGTGTCTTAGTATGAAAAAAGAGTGAGCAAAGCTCGCCCTTTCAGGGTATCAAAAAGTGGTCATAGGTCACTTTTTTGAGTTTTGTACTCACTCACAGGTCGGATGGCAAAGCCATCCGACCTGCCGTTCGTTCGTGCAAGGAAGCTTTTCCTGACGGAAAAGCACGAAAATTGCCGCGCAGGGGGCGTTCCGGCAAGACAGGTTCAACGCAAATTTGATAACAGGGCAGAATCTGCCATACAGGATTGCTAAAGGAGGATGGCATGTGGAGCATTCCATACGCCATCCTCTTTCATTTATTTAATATATTCCCGGATGAACTTATCCCATTGCCATTCAGGGCCATTATATAGCAGCTGCATCAGGATCTCTTGCAGCTCTACCTTTTTCAGCCCAGAAACGAATGAGAGAACTTTGCACTCATCTTCTTCCGCTTGCAGTTCAGCTTCGCGCTCGTACGCAATCAGTTCTTCATTATACTTCTTAGCTTCAAGCGGGAAGGCTGTAAAGAACAAGGCGATCATGTGCTTGCAGATAATCCGTTTGCCATCGGCGTGAGGGCAGTTGCAGGAGGATTTCCTTACATGCTCCAGATCAATGTGAACTGAATATTCAGCATTGTTGCTTCCCATGGCAATCCCATCATATTGCGCGTTGCTGATTCGCTGCGTGATCTTTGCTCGGCGTTCAAGAAAGTAGTTGTAGCCTCTCCAGGTGGATGCTCCGCTGGCGCATGACATCAGGCTCATACAGTTTCCTCCTATGTGGATATTCCATGTCCGAGTATGACATTTTCATTTTATCATAGGAGTTGTTATCAGTAAAGGCTGCTTGATACACTGTGAACCTCAGTTTTCCTGCGCTCCGCTCACAATCGCATAATACGCATTCGACGTGACCTTATACACCACCGCATACAGCACCCCAAAAACCGCGAAGCTGCACGCGGTCACCACGATCATCAGCGTCATGTTGCTGAGGTTGAACATCTGCAGCAGCTTCCACACCAGCGGGAATGCAAAGGCCAGATGCAGCCCCGCCATCAGCAACGGCGCGAAGAACACCGTCAGCACCTGCGAGTTGATCGACCGGCGGATCTCCTTTTTCGTCATGCCGACCTTCTGCATGATGGCGAAGCGCTTCTGATCCTCGTAGCCCTCCGAGAGCTGCTTGTAGTAGATGATCAGCACCGTCGCCAAGATGAACACGATGCTCAGCAGAATGCCGATGAAGAACAGGCCGCCGTACAGTCCATAGAACTGCACCCGCTCCATTTCGCGCAAAGACAGTCTGTAACTGTAACCGCCGCGCTCCCGGGGGAAGGCAAGGTCGTGCATGTGGTTCATCAGTGGGTCGTATAGCGCCAGCTTATCCTCGGCACTGCCGGGCACGTTGAAAGCATAGCACCAGCTGAACTGGATCTCCAGCCCCGCGATGTAGCTGTTGTCGTCAATGGTCAGATGAGCGGTTACGCCCTCAAAATCCGGTGTGACGAGCGTCAGGCTGGGGTAGATGGTCATCTGGTTGTTGCCCCAAGCACCGTCATCCGGCAGTGCAGCCTTGACGCGCAGCGGCTTGCCGCCTTGCAAAGTGAAGGTGGGCGCTGTATAGTCCATGCGGAAACAGAGCAGCAGGCATTCATCGTCCGCCAGCTCGACCTGCTGGCCGGTGGCGCGCTCGTAGTCCGCCTGAGAGATGATATTCAGCACGCCGATGGAGGCCGTTGCCAATGCTGACATATCCTCCAGCGTGCTTCTGTCAATGATCATCCCATCCGCTGTGAACAGGCCGCTCGCGCTGCCCCGGATATACTCGCGGACATCCTGCTGCTGCTGCGCAAGCTCCTTAAGCTGCATGCGACGAGCTGCATAGTTCTCCTCCGTCATCTGTTCGCGGGTGCTGATGGAGGTCTCGATGGATACATCGTAGGGGTAGCTGCTCAGCAGCGCATCCTCCGCGCCGATGTAGAGGCTCAGCACCGCGGAGAGCATCACCAGCACCACCGTCAGCAGGATGCAGATGGATGCAAGACCCGCGCCATTGCGCTTCATGCGGTAGACCATCGTGGCGACGGACACGAAGTGATTCGGCTTGTAGTAGTACCGCTTGTTTCGTTGCAGCAGGCGGCACAGCGCAACGGAGCCTGCGATGAACAGCAGATAGGTCGCCACGATCACCAGCGCCACGGCAATGAAGAAGTAGGTCAGCGCCTCCAGGGGCTGCTGAATGCTGACGGCGATGTAGTACGCCCAGGCAAGCCCCACCATGCCAAGCAGCGCGAAAATCCAGTTGGCTTTGGGCGGTTTCTCGCCCTCTGCGGCGGATTGCAGCAGGTGCAGCGGGTCTGTGCACCACACCTTTATCATCGCCCGGAGCAGCAGAAGCAGATAGACACCGCAGAACATCGCTGCTGTGTGGATGACCGATGCGCCGTCGATGCGGAGCTCGTAGCTGATTTCCTCGCCGATGAGCCGTACCATCCCGACCTCGGCCAGCTTTTCCAGCGCGATGCCCAGCAGCAGTCCGCAGACGATGGATGCGCCCGCCGTCAGCAGGTTTTCGGCCAGCATCAGCAGGCTCAGGTTCTTCCGGCTCATGCCCAGGACGCTGAACAGCCCGAACTCCCGGTTGCGCTGGCGGATGATGAACGAGCTGCAATAGAACAGGAAAATCAACGCAAAGATCGCCACGATCCACGTACCCAGGGGCAGCAGCCCCCTGAGTATACCGCCGCCCTTGAAGTGCCGGAGCATCGGCGTGGCGGACAGCGCGGCAAGGATGTAGTGCATCATCACCATCACGCTGCCGATGAGGATGTAGGGTACATACAGGCGGCGGTTCTTGCACACGCCGTCCAGGGCCAGCTTCAGGTAGAGCTTCATGCGCGCTCACCGCCCGTCGCCAGCATCGTAAGGGTGTCGCTGATTTTCTGGTAGAGCTGCTCGTTGGTCGCGTCGCCCCGGTAGATCTGGTGGAACACCTCGCCGTCCTTGATGAACAGCACGCGACTGGCATGGCTGGCCGCCTTGACGGAGTGGGTCACCATGAGGATGGTCTGTCCCAGTCGATGAAGGTCGCTGAATACCTGCATCAGCTCATCTGAGGACTTGGAGTCCAGCGCGCCGGTGGGTTCATCCGCCAGAATGAGCTTCGGGTGAGTGATGAGCGCCCGTGCAACGGCGGCGCGCTGCTTCTGTCCACCGGAGACCTCGTAGGGATACTTTTTCAGCAGGTCGTTGATGCCCAGCTGATGGGCGATCGGGCCGAGGTACTGCTTCATATCCCGGTGAGATCGCCCTGCCAGCACAAGGGGCAGGTAGATGTTGTCCTCCAGGGTGAAGGTGTCCAGCAGGTTGAACTCCTGAAACACGAAGCCGAGGTTGTCCCGGCGGAAAGCCGCGACGGCAGATTCCTTCACGGCAGACAAGTCCTGCCCGTCCAGCACGACGCTGCCGCTGGTAGGCTTGTCCAGCGCGGCGAGGATGTTCAGCAGCGTGGTCTTGCCGGAGCCGGATTCGCCCATGATGGCGACGTACTCGCCCTCCTCCACGGTGAAGGTGACGCTGCGCAGCGCCTCCACCTTTGCGCCGCCCAGACGGGTGGTGTAGACCTTCTGCAAATGGTTGACTTCAAGCATACTCATGTGGTTGATTCCTCCTTTACGGAAAGATCATACCAAAACGGGAAAATGCAAAGCCATCGAATTGCCTTACATTTTCCCTGAACATCTTACATTTGTGTAAGAATCGCCTTATTCGACGGTCAGCTTGCGCTGATTGAGGTCAATACGGATGGTCGTCCCCTCACCGGGAGCGGATTCCGCCGTGATGCCGTGACCGAGGCTGCGGCAGATGCGCCTGCACAGATACAGACCGATACCGCTGGCCTTCTTGTCGTCGCGTCCAAGATGACCGGTATAGCCCTGCTCGAAGATGCGCGGCAGGTCCTCCGGGGCGATGCCCATGCCTGTGTCGCGGATGCACAGCGTTTTCGGCCCCTCCATGCAGATGGTCACGCCGCCGGAGTGGGTGTACTTCAGTGCGTTGCTCAGCACCTGCTCCACCACGAACAGCAGCCACTTTTCGTCTGTGATGACCGTGGTGTTCAACGGCTGATAGTCCAGCGCCAGCTTCCGGGCGATAAACTCCCCGGCGAAGCGTTTCACCGCCTGCCGGACGATGCTGTCCACGTCGTATTCGCGGATGACATAGTCCGTGTTGTCTGCGTCCAGCCGCAGATAGGCCAGCACCATGTCCGCATACTGCTCCACCCGCATCAGCTCCGACATGAGCGTGCGGCTCAGGGGCGAATCCTCCTGCTGCAAATGCAGCCGCATGGCCGCGATGGGCGTTTTGATCTGGTGTGCCCAGACGGTGTAGTAGTCCATCATGTCCTGATAGCGGCGGTGCTGCTCTCCGGACAGGCGGCGGTGTTCCTCGTCCAGCAGGGTGAGAAGCTGGTGATAGTCCGCTTCGATGGTGGAATCCGCAGGCGGCAGGCTGTCTGTCAGCGTGTCGGGAAGACTGCGCAGCGCAAGGAGCGTGCGGTGCTTGCGGCGCAGGCGCAGATAGTCTGCGATACTGAATACCAGCAGGATCAATCCACATAGTCCCGCAGGGTAGAGTGCCGCCAGCACCGGCAGGCGGTACAGCGCAAATGTCACTGCGAATACCGCGCTGCATATCAGCAGCAGAAGCAGGGCGCGGCGGCGCATTTTGATGTATGTCCATAGATTCATGCGATCACCTGCATCAATTGCGTTCGATCCCCAAAACATCATAATATTCGTCGCTATACTGGATCTTGCTGCCATCAAAATCAGACTGCACTGCTCTTACATATTCATAGGGGTTTTCCATAGGAATCAAATCCAATTCCGTTCTGAGCAGCCGAAGAATCTCCTGTTTTTCTGGCGTGGAGGCTGCGTTCTCATCCGAAAGATGCTGTTCAAACCTCTCCTTGCTCATCCATACGATCTGCTCGACCGGATTGGCAGATCCGCAGGCGAGGATGAGCCGCAGGAAGTCTTCAAAGGTTGAAGCTAACGGATACACGTTCGTATCCGCACATGTCTCGGGATTTGACGCGAAAACCATATTGCCATATCCTTCGATAAAGCAATACATGATGCAGCCCTCAAATCCGATGGCCTTTGCATTGGTCGGATAGCAGAAATAGGGATAGATGTTTTCTATGCGCTCCAGTGAAATCAGGCTGAAGTCTTCCTTCAGCTCCATAAACCTTGTATAGACATTGCTCATTGGAAATCTCCTGTTCATCGGTCAATATGTCCTCACTTCACGATATATCCTACGCCATGCTGCGTGGCAATGAAGTCCATCAGCCCTGCCGCATCCAGCCGCTTGCGCAGGCGGTTCACGTTCACCGACAGCGTGTTTTCGTCCACGAAGCTGTCCGTTGCCCAGAGTGCCTCCATCAGCTTTTCCCGGCTGACGACCTTGCCCTTGTTCTGCATGAGCGTCAGCAGGATGCGGTATTCGTTCTTGCTCAGTGGGATGGTTTCGCCTTCGTAGGTCAGTATTCCCTCGCCGGTATTGAGCATCGCGCCGTGATGCTCCAGCACGGTGACGTTCGATGCGAAATCATACGTCCGCCGCAAAAGTGCCTGCACTTTGGCCAGCAGCACATTCAGGTCGAAGGGCTTGGCGATGAAGTCGTCCGCGCCCATGTTCATGGCCATGACGATGTTCATGCTATCCGATGCGGAGGAAATGAAGATGATCGGCACCTTCGACACCCGGCGAATCTCCTGACACCAATGGTAGCCGTTGTAAAAGGGCAGGCTGATGTCCAGCAGGATCAGGTGAGGCTCGAAAGATGCGAACTCGCCCAGGACATTGCGGAAGTCCGTGACCGCACGGGCAGTCATGTCCCATGCTCTAAGCTGTGTCGTGATCGCGTCGGAGATGGCGCGGTCGTCTTCGATGATAAGAATTCTGTACATTGCAATTCTCCGCTTACTGCTTCAAAAGCAGTTGAAGGTAGTGATGCAGGTCATTCGGCAAGCAGTCTTTCATGGCATCCTGCGTAAGCTGACGCACCATATATTCCTCAAAAGCATTCGCCTGACCCGCCGCATAATAAGAACGTTCAATCTCCGGATACTCTATTGGATTCGATAGGATTTCTTGCCGATGCACCGCAACCACCGGATGCGCCACATGGTGCAGGAACTCATGCACAATGGATGCCATCCGAAACCTGCCCGAGCTGAAAACAAAGTGATCGTCCACCAGATGATAGTCTGCGGAGTACACACACTTGATCGGATTCAGCACAATCTGCATGTTTTTGACTGGTGAGTGATACTTGTCTACACTCCTGTGCAGCAGGTCAGCAATCTGTTGGAGTTCATTGGCATAGCGGATGTTTTGTTCTGCGATCCAGTCGCGTTCCCATTGCAGATAGTGCACAAAGTGCGGACTGTCCATCACTTGTTTCAAGGCTTCTGGGAACTGATCGAGCCAGGACCAGAAAGCTGCACCTCTTTCGTCATCCGAGATGTTGCCCGCGTTCATGACATGCTTGTATAGAGCGTCCCGGCTGTTCCAATCAGCGCAGTCACTCGTGAGGTGAAAGGCAGCGGTTTCCATCAAGGCAGCCCGTGGCCAGTAGGGGTAGGCCTCGCAAGTGTTCTGCCGTGCCTGCCTGAAGAAGGAGAGCGGTTTTATGGCTGTGCTAAAGTGATGCACCGATGCTGTGTGCTGCTCGCCTCTTTCAAGATGGTAGAAGTCATAGCCGCTGTTCAGGAGACCAAAGTAGATGGCTGAAATTGCAGGTATCTGAGTGATATGCAGATCAGGATGTCTCATGAAAACACCTCGTTTACAGCTGAGTCATGTTGGCTGCTTACGCTCAGTTTATCACACACAGCACATCATGACAAGTTGGTTTGTGTTCTGACAACTCGTCAAGCAATGCATGTAGATAGCCAAATCCACCTACTCGCTTGTTGGGCAGCATCCCCAACCCGTTGATCACGTTGGTCAAAGCTGGCCAGATCAGCATCATCCCCGCAAAAGGCATCAGTCGCATCGGACGCAACTACCTGGAGGTCGGCTTCTATACGGAAGTGATGTTCCCTACGCACAACGTCCGCTTCATCGCTGCCAACAGCAGCGTGGACCGCACCAACCAGCAGGATAATGACTTCACGCCGTTCCTGAACATCATCAACGAGTTCTATGTGAAGGACACCAGCAAGAAGATTATCGATGCAGATATACGTTCATGCTCCTGACAAGAGCAGCGGCCACCGCGTGCAGGCAATCGAGATCAGCTACAACTACATAGGCATTCTTCCCACCAGCCTGCTGCAAAGCATGCAGAATGCAAAAACGGCATGACCGAAGCCATGCCGCAATGAAAACCACTTGATACTGTCTTATTGGAACGCATCCCATGTCGCCGATTTTCGATTGGCAGTCTGCCGACAGCGAATTGCGTTGACCGAGTGCGTACCTTTTCTGTTAGATACGGGCGTCCCACTGGGCGCAGAAGCTGTCAATGGGATCCTGACCCTTGAAGGCCTCCACACCTGTCGTCAGTGCATCCACCAACGCATCCAGCGTGCTCGCCTTGCTGTCATAGGCGTTGATGTACGTCCGCAGCTGCGGCACATCCGCCAGCATCGTCGGCGCATTCACGCTCACGCCCACCACCGGCAGCTCAAACACATACCACGGAATCTCACCGCCGCCCTTGGACAGACCAAAGCTCGGACGGCCGTTGGCCACGTCAAACACCGTCAGCACCAGATCCTGACCCGCCACAAAATCCTTGATGGCGTTCTTGCCAGCAAAGTACAGATTCAGGCTGGGCTTCTCGCCCGCAGCAATCTGCTTCTTCATCTTGTCAATAGGGCTCTCGTAGATGAAGGCGTCAAAGCCCTTGGCAGCGAGGCGCTCCTGCAGCTCCTCGGCGGGATTCTTACGGGCCGCGCCGCCGCCCATCGCCATCTGCACCAGCGCATCCATCGCACCGGCTGCACCCTTGACGTAGACGATCATGATGCGCTTGTACTTTTCGGGGGTCAGGGGCAGCACATCCGCATCCTTGTACTTCACCAGCGTGATCGCGTCACGGCTGATGGCGTCGGAAGCGGCCTTGTATTCCTCCTTGCCCAGCGCCACAGCGGCGGGCACGAGGTCTTCCTTGGCCTTCTTGTGCAGACCCATATGCGCCTTCAGACCCAGGATGCGGGTGAGGGCTTCCGTCATACGTTCCTGGGAGATCACGCCAGTCTTGTAGGCGTCCAGCATGGTGGCGAAATCTTCCTCGGGATCGTTGAAGAACAGGAACATGTCGCAGCCAGCGTTGATGGATGCAGGCAGCATCTCCTTGCGGGTCATGCGGTCGGTCATGGCGACCATGTGGGACGCATCGGTCACTACCATGCCGTTGAAGCCCAGCTTATCGCGCAGCAGGCCGGTCATGATTTCGGGGCACAGGGTGGCGGGCAGCATCTCCTCATCGGTGATGCCGGGCTTCACGGCGCGCATGTACTCGGGCATCATGATGTGGCCACCCATGATGGCGTCCAGGTCGGCGTCGATGAGGGTCTTGTAGACATGGCCGTAGGTAGCCATCCACTTCTCCTCGGTAAAATCGTTGATGTTGTTGCCGATATGCGCATCGCGATAGTCGATACCGTTGCCGGGGAAGTGCTTGGCGGCGCAGGCAAAACCGGGAATGGTATGCGCACCCGCCAGGTATGCCTTGCTCATGGTGGCCACGCGCTCAGGATCGTTGCCAAAGGCACGGGCCACGACCTCAGTGTTCAGCCAGTTGTAATGGATATCGCACACGGGCGCAAAGGCCATGTTGCAACCCAGAGACGCAGCCTCCTCGTTGGACATGCGGCCCAGGTCATGGGCGTAGTGCGCTTTGCCCGTCGCGCCGATCTTGATGCCGGGAGCGATGTAGGTGCCGTCGCTGCAGGCGCCGTTGCCGCCGGTCTCGGTGTTGCAGGCGATGAACACGGGCACCTTAGCGTACTTCTGCAGGGTGCGATTCTGCATCTGGATGTACTGGCCGGGCATGTTGTTGTAGCGGCAGCCGCCCAGGTGATACTTCTCCATCAGCTCGCGCAGATGTGCTTCCTCAATGCCGGAGGTCAGCTGGAAGAACAGCTGGCCCACCTTCTCCTCATCGGTCATGGAAGCGATGGTGCTCTCCACCCACTGGATATCCTCATCGGACAGATAATAGGGCTTGGCCTTCAAATTTACCATCATGATGTACTCCTTTCACAATCAGCCGCCGAGGTTAGTCATAAACTCGCCGTTCATTTTTTCCTGATAATCACCGGCATAAGTGCCATTGATCAGACGGGCAAGAGCCTCGTCCACAAAGCGCTGCCAGCTTTCCTTTTCCCTGCGCACAAGGATGGGATAGTAGCTCACGCCGTTCCTGTTCGCCGCGCTCAGATCGCCGGGGGCGTCGCCCACCATGAGCACCTTATCCGCATCGTAGCCCTTCTTCAGCAGCTCGGCGATGCAGTATGCCTTGCTGCCCACATCCTGCGCCAGCACGATATCCGTATGGGGAAGCAGCCCATGCTGCGCCCACTCCTCCAGCACCGCATCGCGGTTGGCGCTGGAAACGATGGCCACGTCCGCCCTTTCATGGGCAAAGGCGAGGCCTTCCTTCGCCAGGGGAAAGGGCTGCTTCACCTCGTCGGGCAGTTGGCGGATGGCCTCGTTCACAGCCTTCGACCAGCTCAGGGCCTTGCGCAGGCTCACGCTGCCGGGGTTCTGTTCGATGGCGCGGCTCAGGGCGTCGTTACTCAGCTCCGGGCTGCTGTCCGCCCAGGAAAGCAGCGTTGCTATATCCTCGATGGGCGCGTACTGGGCGTTAATCTCCCCCAGCGCAACCGCCAGCCCCTTGAAGCGGTTGATGCCCCGAGTCATAGTATAGAGGTTGATATCGTTCCACCGGTCCAGGATGGCGTCGGCATGGGCGTCCAGCCCCCACTCGGCCACCATGCACGGGCCAAAGCACCGGAAGTGCTTCACGTCCATGGTATCCATGGCACAGCCGTCGCTGTCCACGCAGACGAGGTACTCCTTTTTCTTTTCAAAGGTCGCAAGCATTGCAGACATATGATCTTTCCTTTCACAAAGGACTTTGCTCCTGCCTAATAGTATAGAGCATTCCCTGTCCGAGCGCGAGAACGGATTTCATTTGATTCTGTTCGATTTTTGGCTTAATTCACGCCATCTGCCAAATCCCTACGATAAAAAGGCCGCCATGCATCATGCACAGCGACCTTGAGGGAGTTATTACAGCACCAGGAACGTGCAGGTCTCGGGCGCCAGCTCCACCGTTCCGGCAGCCTGAGGCACACCGTCCAGACAGGGCAGCTCGTCATTTTCGCCCAGCACCAGCTCACGGCCATTGAGCAGCATGGTGCGGCTGCGCAGCTTGCCGTTGCCGGAAAGGGTGTAGCGCACCGCTTCCCGCGGCAGCTCCACAGTGGTGGTTTCCTTGCTGTTGTTGATGATCAGGTACACCACACCCTCCTTGCCGTCCTTGCGGCTGTGGGCGTAAACATGCGCACCCTCGCGGATCTCCTCGCCCGTGGCATAGACCGTCGCGCCCATCAGGCGGTTCCACAAAAGCACCGCAAAATAGTTGGGCCGGGGCTCAAAGGTGCCATGCTTGAGGAAGCCATAATCCGAAGAGGCCAGGGTGTTGTGGAAGATCACGCCGTCGGTCACGGTAGAGAAATCACCCAGCTCATTGAGCGTGCGCGGCACATCGGTGTAAGTGGAGGCCCAGGTGTTGCCGCCGCAGCCCGCATCGCCGGACTCGGTGACCCACATCTGTCCGCCGAGGCAGTAGCGGTCACGGCGGCCCAGGTACTGGCGCGCGCAGCTGCCCGCCAGCTCCAGGTACTTCTCGCTCAGCGCCGCCTCAAAGGGCCAATGTCCGCCCATCGCCTGACCGCGCTCGGAGATGCCGTTGTAATAATGATAGGAGAACACATCCAGCCTGGAGGGATTCTCGCCCAGCAGCTCTTCGGTGGTAACCATCTTGAGAGCGGATGCGATGCCGCCGCCCGCGCTCATGTCGCCAAACATGGCGATATCGCCACAGGTACAGGGGCCCACCAGCAGGCAGTCCGGATAGTTCTTGCGCAGCCACTGAGCAAAGATCTCATGATCGCGCTCGTGGTCAGCCGCGGTGTAGCCCTGGGGCAGGCCGGACATGGCCATCATGTTGGGCTCGTTGGTGAATTCCGCCGCATTGATCGGCACGCCGTATTCCTGGCTGGTGCGGAAGAGCAGCTCCGCCTGATCGCAGGGCCAGGGCTCGTCCGCGCTGTGAATGCCCGGACAGTTCGCCACGGAAACCAGGAGCTTGGCGCCGACCGCCTTCACGAAATCCAGAAGCCCGATCCACTGATCCTTCGTCAGCAGGTTCTGGAAGCCCTCGGGCACCTTGCCGCCGGTGTGGCCGTCAAAATCATAGTAAGTCTTGTTCGCCCAGGTGCCGGAAACGCGCACCCACGCCGTGCCCAGCTCCCTGGCCAGTTTGCGCAGGCGGGGATTGTACAGGTCGATGGGATTATACCACTGCTGGAGATTGCCCATATTGCGCCAGTCCAGGATGGCGTCGAAGGGCTCTGTGCCATCCACCTGCGCCTCGGTATAGGCCTTCCAGAAGGTGCCGCCGGTGACCTCGGTCATCTCAACATTGTAGGAAACCAGACAGGGATCCATTTCGCGAAGAGCAACAAGCTTTTCAGGATTCAGCTTCACAAACTGCGCCATATGCGATCTCTCCTTAAACAAATTATCGTATGATTTTTACGTCATATACTGCGGTTGATTTATTCTATCATATTGTCTCCAACAGGAACAATGTCAAGCTTTAGGTTTTGAGGGAGGATTTTTAGGAGGAATCTCGAACTCTCTTTTATCCCATTACCAAAGGAGCAATCATCATGATCTTCCATAACATCGACTTCCACAACGTTGCCGAAATCACCCCCTGCGAGGCAGGCTGGAAGCTCTGGCGCGTGCCCAAGAGCCTGCGGACGCAGGTCAATCCCGGCGTGGAGCGCAGCGCTGCCTACAACTGCGGCGTGGAGCTTCGCATGCGGGTGCTCAGCGACCATGCGGATATCCACCTGCGCACCGAACCCATCGCCGAGGGACAGATGGCCTATCTCTATTACGGCTCCCTGCAGGGCGGCTGGCAGTGCTCGTCCTTCATCATCACGGCGGAGCGCACGACCATCCGCATTCCCCGCCCGGGAAACCTTGCGCAGCTGCAGCAGATCACGGATGAAGCAGGCCTTCCCTTCTCCCCGGAGGTTGCGCGCCTGGTGCTGCCCTATGGCGTAAACCTGTTCCTGGGCGTGGACGGCGAGGTCGCCCCGCCGGAGGAGGCCATGCTGCCTAAAACCACCTACCTCGCCTACGGCTCCTCCATCACCCACGGCTCCCTGGCGCTGGCCATGCCCTACACCTATCCCTTCCGCATCGCCCAGAAACTGGGCTGCGATTACCTCAACCTCGGCTTTGCCGGCTCCGCCCACTGCGAGCGCGCAATGGCGGAATACCTCGTTTCCCGCCCGGACTGGCATTTCGCCACGGTTGAGATGGGCATCAACATGCTTGGCATGGAGGAAAAGGAATTCGAGGAGCGCATCGACACCTTCACCGGCATCCTGGCAGACGACGGCCGTCCGGTCTTCGCCACCAGCCTGTTCCACCACAACGGCGAGCGCGCCAAGGGCGACGCCTTCCGCGCCATCGTGCGCAAGTATGCCGGGCATCGTCTGATTTTCATCGACGGCATCCAGCTGCTGGAAAAGCCCCATTTCATCTCCCAGGACATGGTGCATCCCTCCCTGGAGGGCATCGCGCAGATCACCGAGCGCTGGCACGACCACATCAAGGCCCATCTGCCCGCGAATCTTATTCTATAAGGCAAGGAGCATCACGACATGATCACCCGTCAGGACATATTCAGCCTGCTGGAAGCCTTCGGCATCCGCCATGACGACACGGTCACCATCCATGCCGCCCTGCGCGCTGCAGGCCCGATTGAGGGTGGCGCAGACGGACTCATCGACGCCCTGAAAGACTATTTTTGCGACGGCCTGCTGCTCATTCCCACCCACACCTGGGCCAATGTCAACCGGGACAACCCGCACTTTGACGTCCGCAGCACGGTTCCCTGCATCGGCACCCTCGCCCGGGTGGCAGCCTTCCGGCCCGATGCGGTGCGTTCCCTCCACCCGACGCACTCCCTGGCCGTCTTTGGCCGCGAGGCTCGCGATTACATCCAGGGCGAGGAACGTTCGACCACGCCCGCACCCATGGGCGGCTGCCTGAGCCGCCTGTACGAACGCAGCGGCAAGGTGCTGCTGCTGGGCGTGGGCCACGAGCGCAACACCTACCTGCACGCGGTGGATGAGCGCATGAACCTCCCCAACCGCCTACGCAGTCCGGGCTTCCCGGTGACCATCACCGACTGGGACGGCAGCACCTTTGAAACAGCAGAATTCCATCCCCACCATGTCGAGGGCATCCCCGTGGGCTGCTCGGAATATTACCCCAACTACAAGCGCGCGCTGGAGGTGACTGGCGCGGTCACCTATGGCCAGCTGGGCCACGCGCTGGTATACTGCTGCGACGCCCGCCGGATGACCGACGTTGTCATGCAGCTGTGGCAGAAGGCCGATCGCGACCTGTGCCTTGGTAAGGTCGATATCCCGGAAGCGTGGTACGCATAAGCAAAGACCTCCCCATTGCGCGGGAGGTCTTTCACTTGCTTACAGGTTTTCGCCGTTGCTTTCCATGACCGTCTTGTACCACCAGGCGCTGTCCTTGATAATGCGCTGCTGGGTGGCATAATCCACGTAGATCAGGCCAAAGCGCTCATTATAGCCATGCGCCCACTCGAAATTATCCATCAGCGACCAGTGGAAGTAGCCCGCCACATCGATGCCGTCCTCGGCTGCCCTGCGCAGCGCCAGCAGATAGCGGTGGGTGTAGTCCTGACGGTTGGGGTCATGCACCTTGCCGTCCAGGGAAATCACATCGTGGCAGCTCAGGCCGTTTTCGCTGATGACAAAGGGCGTTCTGTAGCGCTCATAAAGATAGCGCGGGCCCCAGTAGAGCACATCGGGCAGGATGCCCCAGTTCAGGGCCGTCTTGGGATGGCCCACCTCAGGCGCAATGAGCTCAAAGCCCTGTGCGTTATCTGCAGCACGCACCACGGCGCCATAGTAGATATTCTGGCAGTAATAGTCCAGCGGCTGGTGGATGGTGCTCAGATCCTCCTGCCAGCCGGATGGAAGATGCTTACCGAAAAGCCGGAGGAAGTCCTCCGGGTAGGAGCCCAAGAGCGCCGGATCGCTCCAAAGCGCCACGGAGAAGGCCAGATTCTCCTTGGTCGTTGCAAAATACACACGGCGGGCAGCCTCGATATCCTCCGGGCTGTTCGTCTGCGGCACAAAGGGGCCGCCGCAGGGCGCATAGCCTACCTTGCAGCCCGGCACCAGCTCGCGCAGTGTCTTCACCGCCAGGCCGTGGGCCTTCAGGGTGTGATGCACCGCCTTGACGATATCCGGCACAACCATCTTCAGGCCCGGGGCGTGCAGACCCATCTGGTAGCCCAGGCCGATGAAGCACTGGGGCTCGTTGAGGGTAATCCAATCCTTCACGCGGTCGCCAAAGGCTCCGGCGCACACCTCGGTGTAGGCACGGAACCACTCCGCGCTGTCGGGATTCATCCAGCCGCCGCGCAGATGCAGCGCTTCGGGATAGTCCCAGTGGAAGAGCGTCACAAAGGGGCGGATGCCATGGGCCAGCAACTCGTCAATGAGGGCATTGTAGAAGGCCACGCCCTTCTCATTGACCCGGCCCGTCCCCTCAGGCATAATGCGCGGCCAGGACAAGGAGAACCGGTAGCTGCGGATGCCCATCTGCGCCATGAGCGCCACATCCTCGCGGAATCGGTGATAATGGTCGCAGGCCACATCGCCGTTATGACCTTCAAGCACCTTGCCGGGCTCGTGGGAAAACACATCCCACACAGACGGCCCCTTACCATCCTCCAGCGCAGCACCCTCAATCTGAAAAGCCGCCGTTGCAGCGCCCCAGATAAAACCCTTTTTGAAACCCATCGTTTTCATCCTCCTGCCTATCAGCAGATTCTGCTGATACGATTCGGCAGCAGGCAGCAAAATCCTGCCAGAGGACGAAAAACCATTGCATCTCCCGTCCATATGCGCTACGATAGATGCATCTGACCAAGGAGGCGTTTTTCATGCGCTACACCGACCTTGTTTTTGATCTGTACGGCACGCTGGTGGACATTCACACGGAGGAAAATGCCCTCGTATGGGAGAAAACGGCGCTGTATTTCGGCTTTTATGGTGCGCACTACACCGCCAAAGGACTGCAATCTGCCTTCCGCCGAATCATGACGGAGCGCGAAGCTCAGGCAGGCCAGAGCTATGAGTGCTTCCCGGAGATTCCCTTTGAGCAGGTGATGGCTCAGCTTTTCCGGGAAAAGGGCGTTTACTCCGACACCCTGGGCACAAACGCCGCGCAGCTCTTCCGGATTACCTCCATTGAGTACATCCGCGTCTATCCCGGGGTAAAAAAGGCCCTCGCGGCGCTGCGCAGACACGGTTTCCGGCTCTGGCTGCTAAGCAACGCCCAGCGGGTCTTCACCGAATACGAGCTGCGTCACCTGAACCTCGGCAGGCAGTTCGACGGTGTGTACATTTCCTCCGATTACGGCTGCCGCAAGCCGGACAGGCGATTCTTCCGCACCCTGATCGATGAGCAGCGCCTTGACCCGGCCCACTGCCTGATGATCGGCAATGACCGCCAGACGGATATCGCCGGTGCAAAGGCCGCCGGCCTGTCCACGCTGTACATGCACACCAGCCTGACCCCGCGGAAACAGCCCGCCGCAGACCCGGCACTGGCACTGGGACAATCCCCCGGTCCTCACTGGGAGTATGAAGGTCATGACTGGGCGGCACTTGCGGAGCTGCTTCTCTCCCTTTCATGACACATGAAAAGCACCCGACAGATCACTCTGCCGGGTGCCATTTTATATGTTTTTCAGCCTCTTACAGCTGGGGGCCAGCCTCAACCAGGGCCTTGCCAGCGTCGTTGCCGGTGTACTTCACGAAGTTCT
>JAFUOR010000001.1 GCA_017481825.1 Clostridia bacterium | reverse complement strand
CCGGTCAGCCCGTGACGGCTGGCCGGGTTTGCGAAATTGAGAAGGAAGGAGGCTGAAAAGCATGGCAGCACTGCTGGAAATTCGAGATCTGGATATTGCCTTTGGACGCGGCAAAAATGCTGTGCAGTGCGCAGACGGCGTATCGTTGGATGTGCAGGCGGGCGAGATCGTCTGCGTGGTGGGCGAAAGCGGCTGCGGCAAGAGCATCACGGCGCTGTCGGTGATGGGCCTCCTGCCGGGGCAGGGGAGAGTCACCGGCGGCAGCATCCGCTTTGCAGGGCGGGAGCTCACCGACATGACCGATGCGCAGATGGACGCCCTGCGCGGACGCGAGATGGCGATGATCTTCCAGGACATCATGTACTCCCTTAATCCCGTTCTGACCATTGGCCTGCAAATGACCGAGGGCATGCGCAGACATTTGAAGCTCTCCCGGGAGGAGGCTGCTGCCCGCGCGGTGCAGCTGCTGCAGAAGGTCGGCATCCCCGACGCAGGGACAGCCATGCGCAAATTCCCTCATCAGCTTTCCGGCGGGCAGCGCCAGCGGGTCATGATCGCTATGGCGCTCTCCTGCTCACCGCGTCTGCTCATTGCTGATGAACCCACCACGGCCCTCGATATGACCGTGCAGCGCCAGATTCTGATGCTGATCAGACAGCTGCGGGACGAGGGTATGGGCGTTTTGCTCATCACCCATGATATCGGCGTGGTAGCCGAGCTGGCTGACCGTGTGGTGGTGATGTATGCCGGGCAGTGCGTGGAATCTGCCGATGTGCATACGCTCCTGACGAATCCGCAGCATCCCTACACCCAAGCGCTGCTCTCCGCTGTACCCGGGCTTGACGATCCAAAGGAGCGTCGGCTCTATGCCATTCCGGGCGCGGTGCCGGAGCGCTATGATACCCTGCAGGGCTGCCGTTTTGCGCCCCGCTGCCCCCATGCGGAGGAATGCGGCAAACAGCCCCAATATGCCATGGGCGAGCATCCCGTGCGCTGCGAAAGGACGGTGAACGCCTGATGGCCATGCTTGAGCTGCGCGGTCTGTGCAAGCGTTACCGCATTGGCGGCACGCCCCTGAAGCCTGCGTACCTGCAGGCCGTGGATCAGGTCGATCTGACCATCCGCGAGGGGGAATTCTTCGGCGTGGTGGGCGAAAGCGGCTGCGGCAAATCGACGCTGGCAAAGCTCGTTATGGGCCTTGAAGCGCCCGATGCGGGCGAGGTCTGGTTCAAGGGGCGGCGTATCGATCATCTTCCGGAAGGGGAAAGGCGTGCGCTGCGGCCCAAATTCCAGATGGTCTTTCAGGACAGCGGCTCATCCCTCAACCCTCGCAAGCGCGTGGAGGATATGATCGCCGAGCCGATGCTCTATCATCGGCTGACCACGCGGCGCGAGGCTCCGGCAAAGGTGGAGGAGCTGCTGGTGTTGGTGGGTCTGAGCGGCGATATGAAGGCGCGTTATCCCCATGAATTATCCGGCGGCCAGCGCCAGCGCGTGTGTTTGGCGCGGGCGCTGTCACTGAATCCTGAGCTCCTCATTCTGGACGAGCCGGTCTCGGCACTGGATGTGTCCGTGCAGGCGCAAATACTCAACCTGCTGCGCGATCTCCAGGCCCAACTGGGGCTGACCTGCATGTTTATTGGCCACGGCCTGGCGGCGGTGCGCTACGTCAGCCATCGCATGGGGGTCATGTATATGGGGCGCATGGTGGAGATCGGCGATGCGCAGACGCTCTTTGCGCAGCCCGCCCATCCCTACACCCGCGCGCTGCTGGACGCCGCTCCCGTGGCGGATATCACTCAGCGGGAACGCGTCCGGACGACGCTCTCGGGGGAGATCGGTCTGCGCCCCGAAACAGGCTGTCCGCTGATGGCTCGTTGCCCTCATGCGGAAAAGGGCTGCGCATCCTTGACCGGCGCACTTTTGCCCGTCGCGCAGGATCTGGCCCACCTGTCTGCCTGCATGAAGGCGGAAAGGCAGGTGCGCCATGCTTAAATACATATTGAAGAAGTTGCTGCTGGCGCTGCCGGTGCTGTTGGGTATCACGATCATCGATTTTGCCCTCATGTCTCTGGCGGGCAGCCCGGTTGACATGATGACCGGCCCGCGCATGTCGCAGGAAGCTATCGCCCTGCGTGCGGCGGAATGGGGCCTTGACCAGCCAGTGTGGCGGCAGTACCTGGGCTGGATGGGCGATGTGCTGCAGGGCAACCTTGGTTACAGCTATGAAAGCTACGAACCCGTGACGGAGATCATCGGGCGCAACATTGGCCCGACGCTCCTGCTGATGGGGGCGTCGATGGTGGTGGGACTGATCATTGCCATCCCCGCGGGCGTGTACAGCGCCATCCACCGCTATCAGAAGCGTGACTACACCGTGGTGACCACATCGTTCTTTCTCTCCAGTATCCCAAGCTTTTTCCTGGCGCTGATTCTGGTGTACATCTTCCATGTGACGCTGGGCTGGCTGCCCTCCTCGGGCATGACTACCGCCAATACCGGCGGAGGCTTCCTGGATGTGGCGCGCCATATGGTGATGCCGGTCGCGGTGCTTGCAGTGTCCATCGCTGGGGGCAATATCCGCTATGTGCGCAGCGCGGTGCTGGAAATCCTTGAGATGGATTACGTCCGCACGGCGAAGGCGAAGGGCCTGGGCAGGCGGCTGGTCATCAACCGGCATGCATGGCGCAATGCACTGCTGCCCATTGTGACGGTCATCGGCATGCAGATCCCGACGCTCTTTGGCGGTGCGGTGATCGTTGAGCAGATGTTCTCATGGCCGGGGCTGGGGCTGATCACTATGAGTGCCATCACCAGCCGTGATTATCCGGTGGTGATGGGCGTGTGCCTGCTCTCCGCCGTGGTGGTGCTGGCGGCCAACCTCATCACGGATATCGTCTACGCCCTTGTTGACCCGACCATCAAGTACGATTGATTCCCGAATTTCAGGAGCTTATCATGCAAAACATGTTGACCATCTGGAAGCGCTTCTGCCGCCATAAGCTGGCGGTGGCGAGCCTTGTGGTGCTGACAGCGCTGGTGCTCATGGCGGTTTTTGCGCCGCTGGTTGCACCCTATGCGCCCACCAAGCCCACGGGCAGCTTCTATAAGCCCCCCAGCGCAGAGCACATCCTCGGTACGGACAAAATCGGCCGGGACATGTTCTCCCGCGTGCTGTACGGCATGCGGATTTCGCTGATGGTGGGCGCGCTGGCTACGGCGATATCCACCGCCATCGGCGTGGGACTGGGGCTGACTGCCGGCTTCTTCGGCGGCTGGGCGGACCGCATCATCATGAGTGTGACGGATATGGTGATGTCCTTCCCCTATATCCTGCTGGTGCTGGTAGCGGCAGCCATCTTTGAGCCGGGCTTGTGGACGATCATCCTCATCCTCGGCTTTGTGAACTGGCCGGGCGTGTGCCGACTGGTTCGCGGAAACGTCCTGTCCCTGCGCGAAACGAATTTTATCCGTTCGGATATCACGGCTGGCATGCCGCGGCGGTTCATTCTTTTCAGCGAAATTCTGCCCAATACCATCGCGCCCGTGCTGGTCTACGGCAGCAGCGTGTTTGCCCTGTCCATCCTGGATGAGGCGGCCCTGTCCTTCCTTGGGCAGGGCGTGCAGCCGCCCACGGCTTCGCTGGGCAACCTCCTGGGTGCCGCTCAGTCCCTGAGCGTTCTGACCGGCAAATGGTGGATCTGGCTGCCCTCCGGCGTGGTAGTTATCCTGCTGGTAGTATGCATCAACCTGGTAGGCGACGCCCTGCGTGACGCCCTCGACCCCCGAAGCAGCGCTAAATAAAAAACTTCCCACCTGCCAAAGGTACAAAGAACTGCCTAGCCGCACGAAAAAAGTCCCGGTTGCACCCTCCCAAAAAGGCACAACCCAAAAACCAGAAAAGACTGACATACCCATCGCGGTATGCCAGTCTTTTTGTTACAGAATAGTCAGCAGCTCCTCCGCACCCTTGCGCTTGGGCGCATTGGGCGCCTCCGCCGGATACCCCAACGGAATCAGCACCGACACACTCTGTCCCTCGGGAACATGAACCAGTGCCGCCACCTTCGCTTCATCAAAGATGCCCAGCATCACCGTGCCGAGCCCCTTTTCGTGGGCCGCAAGGCAGAAGGTCTGAGCAGCAATCCCCGCGTCGAAGGACTGCCAGTGCGTGCCCTTCGCCGTGGTAAAGGAACCGTCGCGCTCGTAACCGCTGCGGCCGTTTACGGTGGTCAGCACCATGAGCACCGGACTGTTTGCAATGATCCCCCTGTTGTGCTCAAAGCCCATGGTGCATTCCTCGGCAATGCGCGCAATGAGAGCCTTGTCCGTCACGGCGATGTAGCGGGTGGTCTGGGAATTCTTCCAGGAGGGCGCGTAAGCGGCGGTGTTCACCAGATTGGCGAGCATTTCGGGCGATACGGCCTCGCCGGTGAAGCGGCGGATGCTGCGGCGGGTGGTCAGCATGAGGGTTCCTCCTTTGCCATGTGGTTTGTTCATATAAAAGTACGTGCAGGGATCGGGCATGCCGGGGGTGAAGCCGACGGCCTTGTAGATGCACTGTGCGCGGAGATTATGCTCCTTGGTGCCCAGGTACAGCTGGGGCGTGCCGATGATCTCAAAGGCCCAACGCTGTGCAAGGCAGAGAGTCTCCTTGCCGTAGCCATGTCCCTTTTTGATCAGGGCGATGCGCTTGAGCTGGAGTTTCTCGTGGGTGATGCTCATGTCGCTGAAGATCAGGATACCGATGGGCGTGCCGTCGCGCTTCTCGATGATGCATTGCAGCATGTTCCTGTCGCCGAAGCGGGCAATACGCCACGGCAGCGGCCAGTGGCCTACCCAGGGCCGATTGTCAGGGTCAAGCTCGACGCCGCGCATGAAGGGTTCGTCTGCCAGGCAAGCTGTGCGGATGCGCAGGCGCTGGCCTTCGATCAGAGTGCGCGGTGCAGTGCTGCCGACAGCCAATCCCTGCTGCATGTCCTGCAGCATGGCTTCACGGAAGGCTGCATATTCCTCCGTCGTGGAAGGATGGGTTTCGCGGTGATGATCGAGAAAGGCACAGGTTGCCTCGCGGAGTTCTGCAGGCAGGCGGTTCATGGCGTGTCCTCCCTTTTCGTCAGTCCAGCGAAGGTATTCGGCCACTGGTCGTAATCATCGAGGTAGCTGTACTCTTTGCCGTGAATCTTCCAGCCGGGCATGGTGTCCAGCGTCACGGTGTGGATGCTGTTGAAGATGCTCTTTTCGATGTCGGGGTTGGTTTCGCGGAGATTGCGCAGCAGCACCTTGATCTCCTGGCGCTTGGAATCCCCTACGCCGTCGCGGCTGTGATCGCGAGCCTCCACAAAGCGGCAGGCGCACTGGATGAAGGTCAAATCGTTGGCGCGGCACCAGCCGATGATGGCATCCTCATGAATCATGTACATCGGACGGATGAGCTCCATACCCTCGAAGTTCTGGCTGTGCAGCTTGGGCAGCATGCCCTGCAGCTGGGAGCCGTAGAACATGCCCAGCATGGTGGTTTCGATCACATCGTTGAAGTGATGCCCTAAGGCGATCTTGTTGCAGCCCAGCTCCTGCGCCCGGTCGTAGAGGAAGCCCCGGCGCATGCGGGCGCACAGGTAGCAGGGGTTGCGCTCAGCGTTGGTAGCGGCTTCGAAGATATCGCTGTCAAAGATGCGGATGGGGATTTCCAGCAGGGCCGCGTTGTCGATGATCTTCTGGCGGTTTGCCGGGTTGTAGCCGGGATCCATTACGATGAATTCCGCCTCAAAGGGAACCGGGCTGTGGCGGTGCAGTTCCTGCACCAGCTTGGCCAGCAGCATCGAATCCTTGCCGCCGGAGATGCACACGGCAATCTTGTCGCCGGCCTTGATCATCTCATACCGCTTGATGGCGGCGATGAAGGGTTTCCACAGCGTTTTGCGGAAATCCGTCAGGATGCTGCGCTCAATGCGCTCACAGGGGGTCAGTGTGCGGGCCATAGGTTACCTCCGAAAATCACTGTTGAAATCCTATTAAACTTGTGGTATAATCATATTGATCATTCAACGTCGTTCAACCCACGCAAGGAGGCGGAGCCATGAAGATTTCGACCAAGGGACGGTACGCGCTGCGGATGTTGGTGGATATGGCGCAGCATCAGTCTGCAACCCCGGTGGCGCTCAAGGATATCGCTGCGCGTCAGGGCATTTCAAAGAAGTACCTGGAGCAGATCGCGCTGGTGCTGAGCCAGTCGGGCATCCTGCATGGCTCCCGCGGGCATCAGGGCGGCTACCGATTGGTGGGTCAACCGGCGGATTATACCGTGTGCAGCATCCTTGAAACCATGGAGGGCTCGCTCCATCCCGTGGCCTGCCTTGATCATGCGCCCAATGCCTGTGAGCGCTGCAACGGCTGTGAGACGCTCTTCATCTGGGAGGGCCTTGACGAGGTCATCCGCACCTACCTGTCCAGCATGACGCTGCAGGATGTGCTGGATCGCATTGAAGCCGGCAAGAAATCCGAATAAGCATCGCGCATCTCCTTTGGGGGGATGCGTTTTTTATTTATCCAATGCGATTTTTCGCACCACATGGCTGGCGATGAGCAGCCCCATGGCGGAGGGCACGAAGGCCATGCTGGCGGGAATATCCTTGCGGCGGCCGTCCTCAGCGTCCGCAACGACGGCGGGGCGCACGGGTTCCTCGGTAGAATAGGCCACCGTCATGCGGCGGATGCCCTTCTTTCGGCAGATGGTGCGCATGACCCGGGCGAGGGGACAGACGCTGGTGTCATAGATATCCGCAATGCGAAGGTGCGAGGGATCAAGTTTGTTGCCCGCCCCCATGGCGCTGATGAAGGGAATACATGCCCTGTCGCAGCGCAGGGCCAATTCAACCTTGGCGGCCACGGTGTCCACCGCGTCCACGACGAAATCATAGGGCGTCAGGTCGATGGCATCGGCGTTTTCCGGCAGGTAGAACATGCGGTGCTCGTGGACGATCACATCAGGATTGATGTCCCGGAGGCGGCTGGCCATGACCGTCACCTTGTCCTGGCCGATGGTGGAGTGCAGCGCGATGATCTGCCGGTTCAGGTTGGACAGACTGACTGTGTCGTTATCAAACACGTCGATCTCACCAATACCGCTGCGAACCAGCGCCTCGCAGACATATCCGCCCACGCCGCCCACGCCGAACACGGCCACGCGCGCTCCTTGCAATCGGGAAAAACCCTCCTCGTGCAGGAGGTTCACGGTACGGGAGAACTGCTCGGACATGCTTGTCACCTCACTGATATTCGTAGGACTTCTTCATCATAGCGGGAAATGCATAGCTTGTCAATAGGAAAAGGGCTGCTGCGGGGTGCAGCAGCCCTTGAAGATAAGCTTGTCTGTGGATTAAGCAAACCACTTTTCCGGCAGCCACTTCTTCTGATTCTCCAGCATATCGTCGAAGAGCTTCTTGCCGTCTTCAGCCGACACATTGCTCATCTGCGGGTCGTTCATGAAGGTGGACAGGCCCAGCTTGCGGTCGCAGGTCATGGCGGTGCGCAGGGTGTTTTCCTGATTGTAGACGTGGCGGGCCACCAGGGGCAGCACGTTCTCCGGCACCTTGCCGGCATGCACGGGCTCAATGCGGTCATAGCCGAAAAGTGCGTTGGTTTCGACAATCACGCCCAGAGGCAGATTCTCGATCTGGCCGCGGTTGGGGATGTTCACGTTGCTGACCAGATCGCCCAGGCCCAGGATGGCCTTGATCAGCATGTGACCCTCTTCACCGGAGCCCTTGAGGCTGATGGGTTCCGCGCCGGAAATCAGGTCGTCGGAACGCTTCATGCGCTTGGCAAGGTCGTTCACGCGCCAGTCAACGGTGGTCAGACCGAACTTCCACGAACGGACGGTTTCAGGGCTGTCGTTGTACCACGGGGGAAGGAACTCCACCAGATGGCGGTCACCGGCGGCGGCGATTGCGCCATACTTGCGGAAGAGGTCGAACTTCACCTTGTCCGCGCTGGCGAAGGAGTTGTTCATCCAGTTCTTGTCGCCGCCGTCGTCAAAGCCATCGGCGTACTTCTCGGCAAACTGGGCGTAGAGCGGGAACAGGTCGACATTCTTCCAGGTGGCGCGGGTCAGCCAGGTGAAATGGTTGATGCCCACCACCGTGGTGTACAGATCCTGACGCTTCACATTCTCGGCTACGCCCATATCCTTGAGCATGCGGCACAGGAGGCTCTGGGTGCCGAAGACCTCATGGCAGCAGCCAAAGGCCTTGATCTGCGGGAACACCTCATAGAGCGTGCGCACGCACAGGCTCATGGGGTTGGTATAGTTGATGACCCACGCGTCGGGCGCATAATCGCGGATGGCCTCGCCGATCTCCACAAACATGGGGATGGTGCGCATGGCGCGCATGAAGCCGCCAGGGCCCACGGTGTCGCCCACGGACTGCCACACGCCCACGCGTTCAGGCAGATGCACGTCGGAGCGCATCTCCTCGAAGGTGGCAGGGAGGATCGAGATGACCACGAAATCCGCGCCGGTGAGGGCTTCCTGCAGGGAGGCGCTGACCTCAAAATCCCAGTGGGACTTGGCGTCGGGATGGGCGTTGATCTTTTCGCCGATGATGCGGTTGCGCTCGGCAGCCTCGCGGTCAATGTCGTAAAGGCGGACGGTGCCGCTGATCTGCTCATCGCAGGCGATATCGGTCATGAAGCCCCAGGCCCAGCCGCGGCTGCCGCCGCCGATGTAGGCCACCGTCAGACCGGTGACGCGGTCGCCATGATATTCTTTCATAAGCGTTCTACCTCCGTATCGGGTTTGGTGCTTCTATTATAGCCTCTGGCGGGGTGTTTTGTAAAGACGGATTTGGATGCTTTTTAGCAGTCCTCTCGTGGAAGCTGTCCGGCTCGGAGAAAACCATGCCCTGCAGTCCACTGCGCAGATCGTAGAGGCCCCCGGCCAGGATGCTGCGCTGGTGCGGACTTGCCTCGTGGAACAGGCTGGCAGTTTCGTCCTCGAAGAGGTGGGTGGTTCTCAGGGAGACGAGGTAGAGGCGGTGGACGCCATGATAATACCTCTTGAGTTTTGATGATTAACATTATACATTATAAAATAAATCATGTTTAGCTTTGATTTAATCCACCTTTTGTGCAGTAATGCACAGAGGAGGGGTGCAGATGACGCTTGAACAAAAATTAAAAATGGCCCGGCTTACAAGAATATCAGTCAGGCAGAGTTGGCGCGCAAGGTTGGCACAACACCATCGAACTTTAATCAGAAGATGAAACGTGCGTCTTTCACGATGGGTGAGCTGGAAAAGATGGCAGAGATACTGGGCGTAAAATACTTCTGCGGCTTTGAATTTGAGGATGGTACAAGGGTATAAGGCAAGGACGATGCGGCACAAGATGCGGCATCGTCCTTTTGTTGATGGGATGCGTCTGCGGCAGCAGATGATGGCAACCAAAAAGGAAGCTATGCTCTCAGGCACAGCTTCCTCAAAACTTGGCTTACTTCACCGTCACAATCCAGCCCTCGGGCGCTTCGATTTCGCCCATCTGGATGCCGCGCAGGGTGTTGTAGAGCTTGGTCAGCACCGGGCCCATCTCCTCCTTGCCGGAGGGGAAGACAATCTCCTTGCCGTGATCGTTGATGGAGCCCACCGGGCTGATGACGGCAGCGGTGCCGCACAGTCCGCACTCGGCGAAATCCGGCACCTCGGCGAAGGGCACCTCGCGATGCTCGACCTCCATGCCCAGGTACTTCTCCGCCACGATCATCAGGCTGCGGCGGGTGATAGAGGGCAGGATGGAATCAGATTTGGGGGTGACAAGCTTGTTGTCCTTGGTGACGAAGATGAAGTTCGCACCGCCGGTCTCCTCGACCTTGGTGCGGGTAGCGGCGTCAAGGTACATGTTCTCAGCAAATCCCTCGCGATGGGCCTCCATGATGGGATGGAGGGACATGGCGTAGTTCAGGCCTGCCTTGATGGAGCCCGTGCCGTGGGGCGCCGCGCGGTCAAAGTCGGAGACCTTGAGGGCAATGGGCTTCACGCCGCCCTTGAAGTAGGGGCCGACGGGCGTGCAGAAGATGCGGAATTCAAACTCCACCGCGGGCTTCACGCCGATGACGGAGTTGGTGCCGATCATGAAGGGTCGCAGGTACAGGCTCGCGCCGGTGCCGTAGGGCGGCACATAATCCGCGTTGGCCTCGACGACCATCTTCACCGCCTCGACGAACTTCTCCACCGGGAAGGCGGGCATCTCAAGGCGTGCGCAGGTATCGGCCATGCGCTGGGCGTTCAGGTCGGGGCGGAAGGTCACGATGCGGCCATCCTTGGTATAATAGGCCTTCAGGCCCTCAAAGCAGGCCTGGCAGTACTGGAAGACGCAAGCGCACTCATTGAGGGTGATGTTCGCGTCCGTCTCCAGACCGCCCTCCTCCCACTGGCCGTCCCTATAGCGGCAGACATAGCGGTAGTCCGTCTGAATATATCCAAAACCGAGGCTGCTCCAATCAATGTTCTTACTCATATCGCTGACTCCTTTGAATCAAATCGCCGGATGCGTTTGCATGGGGCTATTTTAACATTATAGGACGGTTGGCGTGGCTTTGCAAGGGGACGGCTGCACTTCTTGTGGTTTTTTCATGGATGTACATTCTGGTTATACAGTGAAGAAAAACATAAAAATGATGAAAGTTGAGCATTTGACCAAATTGAACATTGACAAGGTTTGACAAAGAATCTACAATAAATTTGCATAGTAAATGAACGTGTTCACATAAAGGAGGCAACCATGCCGAAAATCATCGATTCACTGCGGGAGAACCTTTTGCGGGAGGCCCGCGTGATGCTGCTCAAGGATGGCGGGCGTGCGCTGACCATCCGTAATGTGGCCAGCGCCTGTCATGTGGCGGTGGGTACGGTATACAATTACTTTAAGTCAAAGGATGAGCTGATGGCCTTTGTCATGCTGGAGGACTGGCAAAGGGGTGTTGCAGCCATGCGCAGCGGCGCGGAGAATGCCCCGGATGTGCTGAGAGGCCTTCGCAGCATCTATGATGGGCTCCTTGCCTTTGAGAACCTTTACCGCGAGGCGTGGCGGCATTACGCTGCCAATCATGATGCGGTGACGCAGATTGATCAGCGCCATGTCATGGTGATCGACCAGCTCTCCGGGATGGTCGCCGCGCTGCTGACACGCCACGGCGCCCTGTGGACGACGTATCTGCCCACCTTCCTGTCTGAAACGCTGCTCAGTGCTGCCGGGCGTGGCGAAGGCAGCTTTGAGGAGCTCATTCCCATCCTGACCCGACTGATCATGAAATAAAGGAGGAATCCCCATGTCCAGCTTCAAGGATCTGCGCATTGTGGACAATTTCTACCAGACCTCGGCTTACTACCCCATGCCCACGGTGCTCATCTCGACCCTGTCCCCCGAAGGGAGGACCAACCTGGGTCCCTATTCCCTCGTGGCGCCCTATTACATCGCAGGCAAGGATTACTACGCCATGCTGCTGTGCTGCCGCAACTCCTCCAACACCGCGCAGAACATCCTGCGCAGCGGCAAGTGCGCCCTGAATTTCATCACCGACGATCGCAAGACCTTCAAGGAGGCCGTGCGCCTGGGCTTCCCCGGCGACACCACCGAGGAAAAGATGAAGGATTGCCCCTTCAAGCTTGAAAAAGGCCTGGCCGGGGGAGATGACCGTCCGCTGGTGATGACGGAGGCCTATCAGGTTTTCGAGTGCACTTGGGTACGCGAGCTGGACAACGCCCAGGACGATCAGCCCGGCGAGCTGAACGGCTATCCGGAGCCGTACCATGATTTCAATGGCATCACCAGCAAGTTCGGGGCGCACTTCATCCTCCGGGTTGACAAGATCCTGATGAAGGAAAAGCAGTACAACGGCATCATCAACGGCGTGAAGGCGAAGGATTTCCCGCGCGTGCCTGTTGATTACGGTTATCGCGATTCAAAGAATTTCTGGTACACGAAGTTCCGTCGTCCGATTCCGGAGCTGCTGCCGGTGCGCGAGGCTTCTTTGGAGAGCGTGCGCTATGCGGCCGATCGCATTGACGACACGGTGAAGTTCACCGATGCTGCGTGCATGAAACTGATTAAGGTACCGCGCATCTTTCTGCCCACAGCGCTCAAGGGCTGCGTGAAGTGGGCGAAGGAAAACGGCGTGACGCTGATTGACGAGAAGGAAATGGACATCATCAACGACAAACGCTCCAAGGAAAAGATGAAATAAACATGCACACCCACAACGCATTTCAAGGATATTCTGAGACAGAAAATCCTTGAAACAGTCCGGCCAGGCAACAAAGGGAAAATCTGTAAGTCCCTTCAACCAAATCCCTTCCCAGGAGAAAACTTTCAACTTTACGTTCCATCATGAATGAAACAAGGAGGCAATCACATGAAAATCCTCATCGCCGGAGCCTACGGCAAGCTTGGCACCGACATCCTGACCCAGGCTGTCAACGCCGGACACGACGTGCTGGCCATCGACATGGTGACCCGAGATATCCCTGAGATCGAAGGGAAGTACCAGAAGAAGACCGTCGATGTGACCAAGCCCGAGACCCTCGCCGGTGTATGCAATGGCGTCGAGTGCGTCATCACCACCGTGGGCCTGACCAAGACCAGCGCGACCACCACCAACTATGAGGTGGACTACCAGGGCAACCTGAACCTGCTGAACGAGGTGAAGAAGGCTGGCGTGAAGAACTTTGCCTACGTGTCCGTGCTCAAGGCTGACAAAGCGCCCAAGGTGCCCATGCTCCACGCCAAGGCCATGCTGGAGGAGGAACTCAAAAAGAGCGGCATCACCTATGCTATCTTCCGTCCCACGGGCTATTTCTACGACATCGCCAAGGTTTTCAAGCCCATGATCGACAAGGGAGAGGTGACGCTGCTGGGCAATGATCCTGTGGCCTGCAACGTTATCGATACCACCGAGCTGGCAGAGTTCATCCTGCTGCACTGCACGGACAAGAACGTCACCATCGACGTGGGCGGCAAGGAGACCTGGACGTATGAGGAAATTGCGAAGATGTTCTTCGCCGCTGCCGGTAAGGAGCCTGTGATCAAGCGCGCGCCGCCCTTCCTCTTTGATGTGCTGGCCTTTGTGAATCATTTCAAGAAGAACGGCAAGGAGGCCATTTTGCGCTTCTCCAAGTGGACGCTGACGGAGTCCATGGTAGCGGATGTGAAGTACGGCAAGCTGAGCTTCAAGGAATACATCGAACATTTTGCAAAATAACACGCGTGCCTCAAAACGGAAAGCCCCCCCAAATTGAAACCAATAAAAGGAGCAATCACCATGGGCTTTGAACTGATGTGGATGATCCTGCTGGTGTGTGCAGTGGCCTGCGCCGTCGGCTTCAAGAAATTTGTTTACTTTCTGTCCATCGGCTACGGCTTTGCGGTGGCAGCAGGCGCAGTGGCGACGGGCATCATCTTCTGGGATCGCCTGAACTGGGTTACGGTGCTGCTGATCGTGCTGTTTGTGGCCTACGGCGCACGCCTGTCCGGCTTCCTGCTGGTACGTGAGCTCAAGTCCGCCTCCTACCGCAAGACCCTGGGCGAGGTCACCAAGACCGAAAACCCCATGCCCATCTTCGTCCTGGCGACGATCTGGGTGTGCGTATCCCTGCTGTACACGGCTCAGGTGAGCCCCGTGTTCTACCGTCTGTATAACGGCTCTGCCGATGTGGTGGTGCCACTGATCGGTGCGGCGATCTCCGTGGCAGGCCTCGTGCTGGAATCCCTGGCGGATAAGCAGAAGTCTGAGCAGAAGAAAAACAATCCCGATATGGTGGCGACCCAGGGCCTGTATAAGCTGGTGCGCTGCCCGAATTACCTGGGCGAGATCATCTTCTGGACGGGCGTGCTGGTAAGCGCCTTCACAACCCTCTCTGGCGTGGGCCAGTGGATGATGGCCATCGTGGCGTGGGTGCTGATCGTCTTCATCATGTGCAACGGCGCGCAGCGCCTGGAGAAGCGTCAGATGGCCCGCTATGGCAGCGACAAGGCGTATAACGACTATGCCAACAAGACCCCCATCATCTTCCCCTTCGTGCCGCTGTATCATCTGAACAAGCAGAAGTAATCGGGAGTTTACAAAAGGAAAGGGAGATTTGTATGACCATTCCCATGGCGTTGGTGGATTATATTCCGGTTGTTTTCTTCGCTCTGTCCGGCGTCCTGATGCTGCGCGGGCTGTACCGCGCGATGTCCAAGGGCGCGTATGCGCTGCTGGCGGCAGGCGTGCTGATGATTGCATGTGCAGGCTTTTTCAAGGCAACGTGGAAGCTGCTCTACGCGGCGAATGTCTGCGATTTTGAGAAGCTCAATCAGGTGTTCTTCCCCATGCAGTCCACGGGCTTCGTGCTGGCCGGTCTGGCGCTGGTGAGCCTGCTGGTCTTCAGGCAGACGAAAGTGTACAGCGTGGCGGCAGCACCTGCGGTGTTCTCCGGCACGATGATCTTCGTGGCGATGATGGTGCTGGGCGCCGTTGGTATGTGCGGCTCGCTGGCGGTGATCGCCAGGAGGATGAAGAAGCCCCTTGCGGTGGCGCTGTTCATCGTGGCCTTTGTGTTCATGATGGGCATGGGCTATCTGTCCTCCAAGGATTTTGCCGACCCGAACATGAACTGGATTGCCGAGGGCGTGAACATTGTGGGTCAGGGCTGCATGCTCCTTGGCATGCACACGCTGACCGGTGCTGGCCTCGGTCGGGTTGAGGACGTGCGCAGGATCGCGGCGTAATAAGAAAAGTAAGCCCCTCACATTCCCTTCCTCAGGGCGTGTGAGGGGCTTTTTGCGTTCATTTTCACGGCGGATTACACATCATGGCCGAATACTTCCCATTCGATCAGTGCCGGGAAGGCGGAGGGATCGTTGCTTTTGAGCATGCGTTCCAGCCGCATCCAGCGCACGCTGTGCCTGCCCAGCGGGATGTGCTGGCGGTCACCGGTTTTCTGCAAATCGTAGGCGACCTCAGCGCCGTCGGACAGCATCACATGGCCTGCAACCCAGTAGGCGTCATGGGGGAAATCCGCCCGCAGGGTCAGCGCCATTTCGTCCACCTCAACCTCGCGGCCAAAGTCCAGCAGGCACCAGGCGTCCTCGCGCGCGCCGATGCCCCAGCTCTGGAAGGGCCATTCGCCATGGTAATCGCTGTGGCGCATGCCGTCAATTACATTGCGGGCACAGAAGCAGGCCTCATTGCGGGTTTCCACATTGGCGGTGCAGTGGGGATAGAAGTCCGTATCTCCGCGCAGATCGGAAGGATTGCAGGCCACGTTGCGGCGAGCAGCGATCTCACCGGCGGTCAGCGCACGGGCGGTTACGATATGCCGGGGTCCCTGAAAGGCTACGGGGGAGTAGGCCAGACGGTGCTCGCCTGCCGGAATGTGCCAAGTCATGCGGCCCTCAGGCAGGTACACTTCACCTGGCAGGATGGTAGAATCCATCTGCACCCACAGGTGCTTCTCGTCGCTGACAATCTCAATAGCATCGCCAGCCTCGTAGATGCGGTCAATGCGCAGCAGCGCCTCGCTAACATGGCAGGCCTGTGCCAGCACATCGCCCTGGGCGGTCTTGGCGGTAATGGTGATCATAGGTGCCTCCTTACAGCCACAGCATCGGGTCGGTGCCGTTCAGCTTGGCGATGGCCTCAACCAGGAAGTAATCGCCGTAGGTGATGTTGGTGTGGCGGCCTGCGTCGTCGTCGTGGTAGCTGGCGGTGCAGTGGGTCAGGATGCCGCAGCGGTTCTCCGACCAGTCGCAGCAGTGGTCGATCAGGCCGTCCACCAGCTGCTCAGCCGCCTCTTGCCAGGTGTTGTTGCCCGTCACCTTGGCCAGCTCCATCAGGCCACAGGCAGCACAGGCGCCGGCGATGTTGTCGATGCGTTCCTCACCTTCGGGTTGGCAGAAATCGCAGTCGGTGAGGCCGTCGGGGCGGATATGGGCCACGAAATAGGCCGCGATGCGCTTGGCTGCCTCCAGATAGCGCTCGTCTCGGGTGTTAATATAGGCCAGCGTGAAGCCGTACAGCCCCCATGCCTGACCGCGCGACCAGCTGCTGCCCAGGCAGTAGCCCTGGCCGCCATGCTCCGCCACGCGCACGCCGGTGTTGGGATCAATCTCAATGATGTGGCTGACCGAGCCATCCGGGCGCACGAACTCCCGCAGCGTCATATCCGCGTGAATCTTTGCCACGTTGGCAAAGCGCGGATCCTCAAGCTCGCGGCTGGCCCAGAACAGCAGGCTCAGGTTCATCATGCAGTCGATGATCGCATAGCCCATCTTGAATTTTTCATTCCATGCACGGATATAACCCACGGGATTGAAACGGCCCACAAGCAGGGATGCGGCATGGAGCGTGTCCGTGCGTGCCTGCTTGTCGCCGCAGAGCTTGTAATCCGCGCCGGTGGAGAGCAGATACATAAAGCCTGTGTCGTGGTTCAGCAGGTTGTAGGTGCGGAATTCGGCGGTCAGCATATCCTGCGCACGGCGGGCCTCGGTGCAGAACATTTCATCCTTCGTGGCGGCGTAGAGCTGCCACATCAGCCCCGGCCAGAAGCCGCCTGTCCACCAGGAATTGCCGTCGTAGGGGGAGGCGATCCACCTGCCCTGCTCGCTCTTGTAGGGCAGAATGCCCATCTCGGCGGCCAGGGGGGCAGTCCGGCGGAATTTCGCGACGATCTTGTCAAAAATCTGATCAGCATGATTGCGCAATGCTCAGCACCTCTTCCGGAATAGCGTTGGGGCATATGTCGTCCGCATCGGCAAACACAGCGCAGACGAGCGTCGTGGTGCCGGCGGGGATTGCTGCGTGCAGGGTGGGGATGACCGTGCGGGAGACCAGCAGGTTGGTATTGACCTCTGGGACGATGACCTCGCCCTGGGTGTATCCCCTGATGGCATATATGGCCGATGTGCCCTGCTCGCCATGGGCAATGGCGGAAGCCTCATCGGCAGAGAAGGCTGTCGGGATACGGTCGCACAGGCGGCGGCCAGCCTTGTCCCGGGCGACGGCAAAGGCAGCCTCAGCGCCCTCCAGAGGACGATCAGAGGTGATCACATGCCTGCGCACATGCCACATGCCCACGGGGATGATGCGGCTGTCGATGTGCACGCCGTCCATGGGGCTCCAGGTGAAGGAAACCTCCTTCTCCGTCAGGGAGAAGGTATCGCAGCCGCTGCGGGCGTGCCAGAGATCCTTGCCGGATTTCACAACCAGCATGGAGTCAAAGGCACCCTTTTTCAGCGTCCCGGCCTCCTTCACCACGGAGAAGGTGAACTGGGTCGAGTAGGCGAACTTCTCGTATTTTTCGTCCTCGTGCATGTGCTCGTAGGCATGGTTCCCGGCGGTATAAGCGATGACCTGACGGTTCTGTGCGTCGCGGGTCAGAAGCAGGCGCACCTGTTCGTCGCAGAAGAGACGGGGCGGCGTATAGGGCTTTTCCTCCGCCTGCCAGAAGGGATGCTCCTGCGGCAGCGCCAGTACGGCGAAGACCTTCATCGCCCAGTAGGGCGAGCCGGGGGCGTTGTAGCCCTCGGAGATCACCAGATTCGGATAGCCATAGCCGATGGTCAGCACGCCATCCCGGTCAAAGATGGGCTGCTGCATCCAGAAGCGCACATTGCGCAGGAGCAGCCCCTTCACTTCGCCCCAGTCAAGCCCCTGGGCAGTCACGCCCGCCAGCGCACAGGCACTGAAAAAGCTGCTCTGGGCAAAGCGGTAGGTGAGGCTCCGGCCATAGGGCAGCCCTCGGCCCTCGCGGTCGAACCAGCAGGCAAAGCGCGGCGCAATGAGCTGCGCCCGCTTGCGGAAGCGCGCTGCCCGTTCCGGATCGCGATCCGCCATGACCCGGGCGTACACCAGGCCATAATAGTGGAACGCCCAGAGGGTGTAGTAGTCGCGCTGGGTGGCCTTGTCAAAGTACCAGCCATCCGTGACATAATGCCCCTCCATGTCATCAAGGTCGCGGCGGAGGCGGTCCTCGTTCACCGGACGGCCCACATTCATGAAGCCGATGTTGACCAGAATGCGGAAGAACTGCCAGTTGTTTTTCGGCATCTCATGCTGGTTGATCTGATCCAGCCAGCGGTAGAGGTTATCCTGCTGCACGGGTGTCAGCTCGTGATAGAAACGCTCGGGGATCAGGCACAGCGCCATGCCCATCACGGCCATCTCGACCATGCGCTGGTCAAAGGGACCGATATCGCCCCAGTATTCCTCGTGATCGGGATCGGTGCCATGGATGATGCCCTCCCGCCACAGTGCCCACAGGGACTCCGCCTCGGGACATTTGCCAGCCAGCATGGGCACCAGCGCCCATAGCACGCGGGAGAAGCCCTCCATGCCGGCGATGCCCTCGTCGTAGCCTGCGCCGGTGTGCCCCAGCATCAGCCGGGCATTGCCGGGGGTCAGATGCCTGGTCAGGGGCGTGATGAGCTGCAGGGCAGCCTGCACCATGTCCTGACGGGTGCGTATGGGATTGGAACGAATCTCATTCATATGTATCATTCCTTCCTGGTGTGGAAGTGGGTGTTCCGGACTCAACACGCGCCAAACGTGTGCTGAGTCCGAAACACGGGGAGAGAACAACCTCTCCCGCGTGAAACGGATGGAAAAGAACGGGGCGAAGCCCTCCTTAACCCTTGAGGCCGGAGGTGGCAATACCCTCGATGAAGTAACGCTGCAGGCACAGGAAGACGATGGACACGGGCAGCAGGGAGCACAGCGATGCAGCCATGATCAGGTGGTAATCGCTGGAGTTCTCCTGAATGAAGCGGCGCAGACCGACCTGGATGGTCTTGTTGGCGTCGGTGGTCAGGTAGATCATGGGGCCCATGTAGTCGTTCCAGGTGCCGATGAAGGTGAAGATGACCAGCGTGGCGATGGAGGCCTTTGACAGGGGCAGCATGATGCGCGCCCAGATGCCGTATTCACTCAGACCGTCGATGCGGGCGGCTTCGCACAGCTCATCGGGGATGGACTGGTAGAACTGGCGCATCAGGAACACGCCGAAGGCGCTGAACGCCTGCAGGATCACCAGCGCCAGCAGGGTGTCGTACAGACCCATGGAGCGCATCATGATGAACTGGGGCAGCATGTAGGCCTGCCACGGCACCGCGATGGTGGCGATGTAGGCCAGGAACAGCACATCGCGGCCCTTGAAGTGCAGCTTGGCAAAGGCGTAGGCCGCAAAGGAGGAGGTGAGCGTCTGCAGGAAGGTGACGACCAACGCGATGATGGCAGTGTTCTTCGTGTAGGTCAGCAGCGGCACCTTCTGCCAGATCAGGGAGTAGTTCTCCCAGTGGAAGGTCTCGGGAATCCACTGGATGGGATAGATGAACACCTCGCGGTCCAGCTTGAGGGAGGAGGAGATCATCCATACGAAGGGCAGCAGAGTGAAGATGGCAACGCCGATCAGCAGAACGTACAGAAGCGTCTTGCCGATGGCTCGGGTGACGGGATTATCCTTGCGGATCTCGCGCTGCTTGGTGTACATAACAGCCTGACTCATATTGTTTGACCTCCTTTCTTAGTCTCGGGCAAATTTCTTTTCGCTGGAGAACTGGATGATGGTGATGATCAGCACGATCACCAGCAGCACCATGGACGCGGCGCTGGCTACGCCGTACTTGCTCTGCTGGAAGGCCAGATCATAGGTGTAGGTAACCAGCATCTTGGTGCTTCGACCGGGGCCGCCCTCGGTCATGATGGCAACCACGTCGTAGATCTTGAAGCAGGAGATGACCATCATCACGGAGGCGAAGAAGGTCGTGGGCTTGAGCTGGGGCAGCGTGACGTTGCGGAACTGCTGCCACTTGTTGGCGCCGTCCACCGTCGCGGCCTCGTAGAGCTCGCGCGGGATGCCCTGGAGCGCAGCCAGGTAGATAACCATGTAGTAGCCCATCGAACGCCAGACGCTGACCATGATGATGGCCCACATGGCCATGGTGCTGTCCGCCGTCCAGGATTTATTGAAGGGGATGCCGATGGACATGATCATCTGGTTGATGGGGCCGTCCTTCATGAGCATGAAGTTCCAGCACACGCAGATGGCGACCATGGAGGCAACATAGGGGAAGAAGAAGATGGTACGGAAGACGATGGCGCCCTTGACAGCCTTGTTCAGCGCAATGGCCAGGCCAATGGCGCAAACCAGCGTCAGCGGTACGGTCACAAGGGTGTAGAAGACGGTGTTCTTCAGTGTAATGCCCAGGTCAACGCGCTCAAAGAAATAGAGCCAGTTGCCATCCTCCATGCCCTTTTCGATGATCTTTTCAAACTTGAAGATGGTGGCGTAGTTCTCAAGACCGACCCACTTCATGTTGGAGATAACGCCGCCGTTCCACTCCATGAAGGAGAGAAGAACGGAACAGACGACCGGTACCAGGGTAAAGAGGGCAAAGCCAAGGAAGTTGGGGGCAATGAAGGAGTAGGCAATGAGCGTGTTCTTTTTTTCAAGCCTGCTCATGCCCTTCCTGCGCTTGGTTGCAGCAGATTGTGCCATGATGGTTGTGCTCTCCTTTCAAACGAAGGTTTCATCTGCGTCGATCAAGACGCACGCGAAGGGGCGGAGAATCCGCCGCCTCGGGTACGCCTTGATGCTCATTCAAGAGAAGGGCGGGAAGGACGAGAGCCGAAGCGTCGCCATTCCCGCCCGTGTTTACTGGGTCAATTCAGTTGTGGCAGAGGATTACTCGGCAACCAGGCCTTCGTCCTCAATGCGCTCATGCATTTCCTCGATGCCTTCCTCAACGGTCAGCTCGCGGGTCATGATGGCGGTGTGAGTCTCTTCGACGATGGTCTTGATCTGGGCGAGGTAATCAACCACGGGCCATTCCATGCCAACGTAGGAGGGCAGCAGAGCAGCCTTGGAGGCGTCGTCGGTGGGGAAGCCAGCCACGGAGGACATGATCGCGGCAACGTCCTCAGACACGTAAGCGGGACGGGTACCGGTGGAAGCGGTCGCCTTGGCGCCCTCTTCGCCGCACAGCCAGGAGATGTAGGTCCAGGCCAGATCAGGGTTCTTGGCCTTGGCGTTGATCATCGCGCCGGTCAGGTTACCGAAGGTGGAACCGGCAGCAACGCCCTCAGCGTTAGGCACGGCGGTGATGCCCCAGTTGAAGTTGCACACGCCGTCGTTGTTGTAGCCGATCAGGGTGGACAGGTACCAGTAGCCCATGGGCATCATGGCGATGTCGCCGTTGGCGAAGGCCGCGGAGTAGTGCAGGCCGGAAGCCTTCAGCTCGGAGTAGGCGCGGGTAGCACCGGCGTCTTCCAGATCGAAGTACAGGTCGTAGAAGTACTTCATGTCGTCGTACTGCAGGTCAGCCAGGGTGTTCACGCCGTCGCAAACAGTCCAGTTGGCCACGCAGGACAGCCAGGTGTGATAGTGGGTGCCGTACACGCCGTCCTTGGTCATGGTCTTGGCCAGCTCAGCGTACTGCTCCCAGGTCATGTCGTTGGTGGGGTAGGCCACGCCGGCAGCGTCGAACAGATCCTTGTTGTAGAACAGGACCCAGAAGTCGCTGCGGAAGGGCAGAGCGTACTGCTGGCCGTCGATGTTGTAGTTGACCTCGGTGCCGACCAGGCCGGAGAGATCATAGTTGTCCTTGGCGATGTACTCGTCCAGGGAAGCGGCGTAGCCCTGCTGCTTCCAGGTCAGCAGATCGCTGTCGCCCTTGACCATGATGACATCGCTGGTGTCGTTGCCGGACAGCATGGTGCCAACCTTGATGGCGTAGTCCTGAGAGGCAACGTCGATGTACTGCAGGTCAACGTTGGGATAAGCGGCCTCGAAGGCGGTCTCCTGCGCGACCAGGTAGGGGGTGGTGTTGGCGTCCCAGGTGACCACGGTCAGCACCTGCTTCTCCTCGGCCAGGGCGAAGCTGGCTACGGACAGGAGCATCATGACTGCCAGGATCAGGGAAAGCAGTTTCTTCATGTGAGGTTCCTCCTTGTGTTGTTTATCTAAACGGGGTCTCCCGTTTGATACGCGTCTTCTTACAAGTTCTTTCATGCTTCGTTTCAATGGTGCTGTGCTATCTGGGCTAACTACGGCATTATTATACATCTGCACGACAACTTCGTCAACACTGTTTTTGAAAGATTTTCAAAGAAAGTTATTGAAAACGGATGATTGGGCTCTCAATTATTGCAAGTTTCACCATTGCTTTCATCTTCTTACAAATTTTCTTGTAATTACGTAAGATATCTGCTATAATGTTGAGTACAATAACGAAGGAAGTGCGATTCAGATGAGCGAAAAGCAAGCCACGATCTATGACGTTGCGGATTATGCCGGTGTATCCATTGCAACAGTTTCCCGAGTGCTCTCAGGCGGCAGCGCCAGCAGGGCAGCGAAGCAGAAGGTGGAGCAGGCCATCGCGGCGCTGAATTATTGTCCGCCAGCCTCACGCAGAACGCAGGAACGCGCTCCGGAGAACCGGACGTTGGCGTTGGTTGTTTCCAACCTGTCCAACCCCTACTTTGCCAGCCTTGCTGCCGGCGCGGAGGAAGCAGCCCGCCGTAATGGCTATGCCCTGCAGCTTTACAGCCATGATCTGAACGAACCCGTCAGTCCGGCTCTGATCAACCAGCTGATTGAGCATCGGCCCGCAGGTGCAGTGCTGATTGGCTCCATGGTGGAAAACGGCACGGACAGCGAGCTGCTCAGCCATATGGAACGCCTGCGCCAGGTGATGCCGCTGGCGATTATCGGCCCGCGCATCGAAGGGCTGGACTGCATTAACATCACTTCCGATTTGTCACTGAGCATACGCAAGAGCATTGCTCATCTGCTTTCCCTGGGGCATGAACGCATTGCCTTTATTGGCGGCAGCAGCAGCAACCGATCCGCTTCCATACGGGAGCAGGCCTTCTATGCCGAGATGAAGCGCCTTGGCAAGCAGGTGCTGCGCATCGGTACGGAAAGCGGCTTCAGTCCGCGGGATGGCGAAATGTGCGTGGCGAAGCTCTTTGCCAGTTTGTCGGCGGAGAAGCGCCCCACGGCCCTCATCGCCATCAATGATCTGGTGGCCCTTGGCGCCCTGCGCGAGCTGCAGCGCCTGAACCTTCGCGTGCCCGAGGATGTGGCGCTGATCGGTTGTGACAACCAGTTCTTCACCCCCTACCTCAATCCGCCGCTGACCACGGTGGATCTTCACCCGGCTGACCATGGAAAGAATGCGGTGTCCGAGCTGATCAGCGCCATCAGCGGCGGCAATGTATATTCCTTCAGCCAGATCCGGGAATGCTCGCTGATCGTGCGCGAAAGCTGCGGGATGGGGCATCGCTCGCTATGAGCGTAAGCTGCAACAATCAAAGAAGGGCTGCCGCGCAAGCAGACACGCGGCAGCCTTTTTGATGCGGGGAATCAGTCCTCCGTCGGATCCTCAATGTGCGTGATGCATTTGAAGCAGTGGCGGTGGCCGGCCTGTTCGCTGGTGCGGCCCTCCAGATAGTGCACGTGACCCTCGCATACCTCAAATTCGCCGGTGGTACGGCCGGTGAACTCATGGTAATGGCCATTGTAGGTGTCCGTGCGGAAGGTCACCTGGTGGACGTGATCGCCGTTTCCGGTGGCGATGGGCTCGCAGGAGACGGTGGCGAAGCGGTGGCTGTGGGCATTGCAGTCGCTTCCGGTATTCTGAACGCTGCCCTGAACCTCATGCAGATGGAGCTCCACGGGACAACTATAATTCTTGCTCATATTCATGTCACCTCATGACAGATATTCGCCGCCTTGGCGGACAACATCCATGATATGCGCCCGGGCCGGATATGGAAGCTGTCCGGAGGATTTTTTGTATTCCTTGCAGGGAAGCGGCGGATTGCGGCGAATCCTGTAAAGCAATGTTTTCGATCAAGGAGGCATTTGATATGAAGAAAATTACCATTGCCATCGCCGGTCTGGGCTCCCGCGGGCTGGAAACCTATGCCCGCTGCCTGGAGCAGTATCCTGAGCGTGCGGAGCTGGTGGCCGTGGCGGATATCAGGCCTGACCGCGTGCAGGTTGCGGCCCAGCGCTACGGCGTGAAAGCTGACATGTGCTTTGACAGCGTCGAAAGCCTGCTCCGGCAGCCGCGCCTTGCAGATGTGCTGTTCATCTGCACCCCGGACGATGTGCACTATCAGCCTGCCATCGACGCGCTGAACCTGGGTTATCATCTGCTGCTGGAGAAGCCTGCGGCCCGCACCGTGTCGGAGTGCCGCCACATTGCCCAGCTGGCAGAGGAAAAGCAGCGTCATGTCATCGTGTGCCATGTGCTGCGCTATACGGTGTTCTATCAGACCATCAAGCAGTTGATCGAGGCTGGCCGCGTGGGTCAGATCATGAATGTCGAGGCCATCGAGCGGGTGTGCTACTGGCATCAGGCGCATTCCTTCGTGCGCGGCAACTGGCATGTGGCAGCGGACACCACGCCGATGATCCTGGCCAAGTGCTGCCATGATATGGATATGCTTTTGTGGCTGACGGGCAAAAGGTGCCAAAGGGTCACGTCCTTTGGACATCTGAGCCACTTCACCCGCGATCATATGCCCAAGGGCGCGCCTGAACGCTGCGGCGATGATTGCCCGGCGAAGGATGCCTGTCCCTACAATGCCCAGCGCTTCTACCTTGATCTGTACCGCCGCAGCGGCGATTGCTGGCCGGTCAACGTGGTTGCACCCGAGCCCACGGAGGAGAAACTGCGCCAGGCGCTGGCCACGGGCGATTACGGCCGCTGCGTCTACCAGATGGATAACGATGTGGTGGATCATCAGGTGGTGTCGCTACAGCTGGAGGATGACGTGACCGTCGCCTTCACCATGACGGCCTTCACGGCCACTGGCGGACGCTGTATCCGCCTGATGGGCACCGGCGGCGAAATCTTTGCAGATATGGAGCGCAACATCATCCGTGTGCATTCCTTCGGGCAGGTGGCGGAGGAGATCGACGTGCGCAAGCTGACCAGCGACTTCTCCGGCCATGGCGGCGGCGACGTGCGCATGGTGGCGGACTTCCTTGATCTGCTGGAGGGCAAGGGCATGTCCGGCGCACTGACGACCATTTCCCGCTCTGTGGAGAGCCACTATGTTGCCCTGGCAGCGGAGGAATCCCGCGTGCATCAGGGTCAGGTGGTTGAGCTGACGGCCTTTGCGGCAGAGTGAGCAAGGAGGGTTTCCCATGACAGTGACGGCTCCCGCGCTGGGTTCGCGGGAAGAGAAACGGGCTTTTTATAAAAATGCCCTGCGGATCATGCTGCCCATCGCCCTGCAAAACCTGATGGACGCGGCGGTGAATTCCGCCGACGTGCTGATGCTTTCCTACGTCAGCCAGGAGGCGCTGAGCGCATCTTCCCTGGCCGGGCAGGTGTACTTTGTCATGAGCAACCTGCTCTATGGCATCTCCTCGGCCTCGTCGGTGATGGCTGCCCAGTACTGGGGCAAGGGCGACCGCAAAACGGTGGAGCGCGTGCTGGGTCTTGCGCTGAAGCTGGCGGTGCTGGTGAGCGCAGTGTTCTCCGTCGCAGCGGCGGTGTTCCCTGCGCAGCTGATGCAGATTTTTACCGATGACGCGGCCCTCATCGCCGAGGGCAAGGTGTACCTGCAGGCGGTGTGTCCCTCCTATGTGCTGGGCGCCTTTGCGATGATCTACCTGAGCGTCATGCGCAGTGTGGAAAGGGTCAGGATGAGCGCTGCCGTGCATTGCAGCGCGGTGCTGATGAACGTGGTGCTCAACGCCTGCTTTATCTTTGGCTGGGGGCCCTTCCCGAGGCTGGGCATCATGGGCGTGGCGCTGGCAACGAGCATCACCCGTGCCATCGAGGTGCTGATATGCCTGCTGGACAGCACGCGGTGCTGCATCATCCGTCTGCGGCTGAAATACCTGCTGGCGCGCGGCGGTGCGCTGACGCGGGACTTCATGCACATGGCCATCCCCGCAGCGGGCAACGACATCATCTGGGGCCTGGCATTCAGTGTATACTCGGTGATCCTGGGCCATATGAGCAGCGATATCGTGGCGGCGAATTCCGTGGCTTCGGTGGTGCGCAATCTGGGTACGGTAGCCTGCTTCGGCACGGCCTCGGCAGCGGCCATCGTCCTGGGCAAGACCATGGGCGACAACCGCCTGGAGGAGGCCCGCGTATACGCCAAACGCTTTGTGGGCATGGCGGTCTGGACTGCGCTCCTGGGCGGCGCGGCGATCCTGATCTGCCGTCCGGCGGTGCTGAGCTTCATGCACCTCTACGTCGTGGTGACCGATGTGGTGCGCAGCGAGCTGAACATCATGCTCTACATCAACGCCTATTACATCCTGGGCATGTCGCTGAACACGATGCTTATCTGCGGCATCTTCCGTTCGGGCGGCGATGTGCGCTACGGTCTTATCTGCGACACGGTGGCCATGTGGGGCTATGCGGTACCGGTAGGCCTTTTGTGCGCGTTTGTGCTCAAGCTCCCGGAGATGTGGGTGTACTTCATCTTGTGCCTGGACGAATTCGTCAAGCTCCCGGTGAACATCTGGCACTATAAGAAGATGGGCTGGATTCGCAATATCACCAGGAATGATGTGGAATAAGGAACGCGGCTCTCCCTGGATGAAAGGGGGAGAGCCGCGTTTTCTGTTCAGTCTGTTGTGTCATCATGCGCTGGCTCCGCTTCGGAGGCCGGCAGGGCGGGCGCCGCAATGATTACCGTTTTGCCGCCTCCAGCAGCCCGCGCTTCACGTCCCACAGCTTCTGGCTCAGGTCGACATAATAGGTATGAGGATTCTCAAAGCGCTTGACCTCGTCCCAAAGGGTATGCACCTGCTGCTTGCAGTAGGCGCGGATATCCTTCAGGCTGGGCAGCTCATAGACCAGCTCACCGTTTTGGAAAATGGGCACCTGCAGCTCACGAACGGTGAAGTTGGTCAGATCCTTGGTCTTCCAGGTGGCGTTGGGGTCGAAGATGGTGTGCGGCTGTGTCTCGTCGATGGTTTCGTCCCGCAACGTCAGTTCGTCGGCGATGGCCTTGCCGCTCTCGCGGTCATAGAGGCGATAGAGACGCTTGAAGTGCGGGTTGGTGATTTTGGCGGTGTTCTCGCTTACCTTGATCTTTGGGATGACCTCGGCCGCATCGTTCTCGACCGCCACCAGCTTATACACGCCGCCAAAGACCGGGTTCGATTTGCTGGTGATGAGACGCTCGCCCACGCCAAAGACGTCTACCTGCGCGCCCTGCATCATCAGGTCGCGGATGAGGTACTCATCCAGGCTGTTGGATGCGGTGATCTTGCAGTTGGGGAGGCCTGCCTCATCCAGCATCTTGCGGGCTTTCTTGGACAGGTAGGAGATATCGCCCGAATCCAGGCGGATGGCGCAGTTGGTGATGCCCCGGGGGAGCAGTACCTCCTTGAAGGCGCGGATGGCGTTGGGGATGCCGGATTTGAGGGTGTTGTAGGTATCCACCAGCAGCGTTGCGTTATGGGGATACATCTCGCAGTAGGTGCGGAAGGCCTCGTATTCCGTGTCGAACATCTGCACCCAGGCGTGGGCCATCGTGCCGCCGGCAGGAACACCGTACATGGTATCGGTCAGCGTGCAGGCGGTTCCCTTGGCGCCGCCGATGTAGGCTGCGCGGGCGCCGATGATTGCGCCGTCAGCACCCTGAGCCCGCCGGGAGCCGAACTCCAGCACCGTGCGCCCCTGCGAGGCGCGAACGATGCGGTTGGCCTTGGTAGCGATCAGCGACTGATGGTTGATGGCAAGCAGGACATAGGTCTCGATCAGCTGCGCTTCGATGGCAGGCGCGCGCACGGTCAGTATGGGCTCGTTGGGGAAAATGGGCGTTCCCTCCGGCACGGCATAGATATCGCCGGTGAAGCGGAAATGCCGCAGATAATTCAGGAAGCCCTCGTCAAAGCAGCCATGACCGCGCAGGTAAGCAATGTCCTCCTGAGAGAAGTGGAGCTGCCGGATGTATTCGACGATCTGCTCCAGCCCCGCCGCGATGGCAAAGCCGCCGCCATCGGGCACGGTGCGGTAGAATACGTCGAAGTACACGTTCTTCTTATAAAAGCCGTTGCGGAAATAACCGTTGCTCATGGTGAACTCGTAGAAGTCACAGAGCATGGAAAGATTGCGGTCAGCCATAGCCATACACGATTACCTCATTGTCATATGTTGTTTCCTCAAAGGCTCTCCCTTGGGGAAAGCTGTCAGCGTCAGCTGACTGAGCGAGTTCTCCTCAGATGACGTCGATTTGGAAGGACGCCATCACATCGAGGGCCTTCTGGTGCAGCTCGGGATCATTGGAGGCGCACAGGGCCGCATTGACGGCCACATCAGCCTCGGGGAGCGCCGTCTTGGCGATCACGGCGTTGGAGATGACGCAGATGTTGGTCACCACGCCGCACAACTCCACTGCATCGTAGCGGTTGTGGCGCAGGAAATCGAAGAGCCCCTTGGAGCCGAAGGTCTCCTTGCAGAAAACATGGTCATCCGCATGGCATTCCGCAGCCACTTTGCCGTAGAGCGCGTGGCCATCCGTATCGCGGATGCAGTGGGGGACAGGCAGATACCGGCCCTCACGGGTGGACATGTAGTCCTCCTCGTGGGTATCGAGAGTGAACAGAATGTCGTCGCCCTGCGCCCGGCAGGCTCGGATGCGTGCAGCGATGCCCTCCTCCAGGGCGGCAGCCATCTCATTGCCCAGGGAGCCGGTGACAAAGTCGTTCTGGTAGTCTACGACGATCAGACAGCGTTTCATGGGGATGCACCTCCGTAAGGCTGTGAATACAGGGGTATTATACATCACAGGAAGGGATTCGTAAAGGGGACTTGTTAAAAGAAAAACAAATGAAATGGCTTACAGGAAAGCGGTGCGAAATTTAATCGTAAATTTGTGTTTGTTAGCCTTTGTAAACGCATTGAAATCTTCCGGGAGTTATGTTACAATGGCCGCGAGTGGATTCGTTGGCGCGGGAAAGCGTCGGTGCGTGCGCTCGAAAACGTTTTAGAAAAAACAGCGACATGAAACACGCTAAGGAGGAAATCAACCATGCAGTATGGTTATTTCAATGATGCGGCGCGTGAGTACGTCATCACCGATCCGCGTACCCCCATGGCCTGGGCGAACTATCTGGGCAGCCCCGAGTATGGCGCCATCGTGACCCAGAATGCCGGTGGCTACTCTTTTGTGAAGTCCGGCGCGGCGGGCCGTATCCTGCGCTACTCCTTCAACCAGTTTGACGAGCCCGGCCGTTACGTGTACCTGCGTGACGACGAGGATGGCGACTACTGGTCTGCGTCCTGGCGTCCGGTGGAGAAGAGCCTGGATGAGTACAAGACCATCACCCGTCACGGCACCTCCTACACCGAGATCGAGAGCGAGTACAAGGGCATCAAGTCCTGCGCGCTGTACTACGTGCCGCTGAACGCCACCCATGAGGTCTGGCGCGTGAAGGTGACCAACACCTCCGACCGTGTGCGTACCATCTCCGCCATGTCCTACTGCGAGCTGACCACCGAGAGCAACTACGAGCAGGATCTGGTCAACCTCCAGTATACGCAGTTTATCACGACCACCACCTTCCATGGCGACCACATTGTCGAGCACATCAACCAGTTCTGCGGCGTGAACGAGAATGGCGAGAACTGGCGCGAGCGCGTCTTCGCCCTGGCCGGCAGCCCCGTGAAGAGCTACTGCGGCCGCCGTGAGAAGTTCCTGGGTACTGGCCGCTTCTCCAACCCCAAGGCGGTCATCGACGGCGATCTGGGCAATGTTCTCAACTTCAACGGCAACCCCTGCGGCGCGCTGCACACCCAGCTGGTGCTCCAGCCCGGCGAGACGAAGACCATCGCTTTCATCCTCATGCAGAAGGCTCCCTCCGTGGCCCGCGGCATCATCGACCGCTATGCGGACGCTGAGAATGTTGTCAATGCCGAGCTGGCGGAGCTGGTCGAATACTGGCACGGTAAGCTGTCCGGCCTGATGGTCAACACCCCCGACGCTAACTTCAACACCATGATCAACACCTGGAACGCCTTCCAGTGCTTCACCACCTTCGTGTGGAGCCGTGCGGCGTCCCTGATTTACTGCGGCCAGCGCAACGGCCTGGGCTACCGCGACACCGTGCAGGACATCCAGGGCATCATCCACCTCGATCCCGAAATGGCCAAGGAGCGCCTGGTGCACATGCTGTCCGCCCAGGTGCATCACGGCGGCGGCCTGCCCCTGGTGAAGTTCACCCACAATCCCGGCCATGAGGATTCCCCCGAGGACGACAGCTACGTGCGTTCCACCGGCCATCCCCATTACCGCGCAGACGACGCGCTGTGGCTCTTCCCCACGGTGTACAAGTACATCGCTGAGACCGGCAACAAGGACTTCCTGAACGAGGTCGTGCCCTATGCCACCCACGGCGAGGACACCGTGCTGGAGCATCTGAAGAAGGCCATTGACTTCTCCATGAACCATCTGGGCGCCCACGGCATGCCTGCGGGTCTGCATGCGGACTGGAACGACTGCCTGCGCCTGGGTGCGGCGGGCGAGAGCTCCTTCGTGGCGATGCAGCTGTACTACGCCACCGTCGTGCTGGACGAGCTGATGCCCGACACCCCCGAAAATGCCGAGTACCGCAAGTATCTGCGTGAGGTCGGCGAGGGCCAGAAGAAGCTGATCAACGAGCACTTCTGGGAGGATGACCGCTTCCGCCGCGGCTACTCTGAGCAGGGCGCGATCATCGGCTCCAAGAACGATCCCGAGGCCTCCATGTGGATGAATCCCCAGTGCTGGGCGGTCATCAGCCGCCTTGCCACCCCCGAGCAGGCGGAAGCCTCCATGCAGACCGTCTATGACAAGCTGAACACCCCCTGGGGCATTGAGGTCATGGGTCCCTGCTACAAGCAGCATGCCTTCGACGGCGCGAACATGCTGCTCTTCAACCCCACCACCAAGGAAAACGGCGGCATCTTCTGCCAGCCCCAGGGCTGGGCGATCCTGGCCGAATCCCTGCTGGGCCACGGCGGCCGCGCCTTCGAGTATTTCACCGAGAGCTGCCCCGCCGCCTACAATGACCGTGCGGAGCTGCGCGAAATCGAGCCCTATGTGCATGGCCAGTTCATCGAGGGCCATGAGTCTCCCCAGCCCGGCCGCAGCCATGTGCATTGGCTGACCGGCACCGCATCCACCGTCATGGTGGGCTGCGTGGAGGGCATTCTGGGCCTGCGCCCCACCCCCGAAGGCCTGGTCATCAGCCCCGCCATCCCCGCCGAGTGGGACGGCTTCACGATGGACAAGACCTTCCGCGGTAAGCGACTCCACATCACCGTGGACAACAGCGCCCACCATGAGGGCGGTGTCCAGAAGACGCTGGTCAACGGCGTTGAAGTTCAGGGCGTCCTGACCGATGACGTTCTGACCGATGGCTGCCAGATCACGGTTGTGATGTAATGGAAACAGAGCAGAGCCTTCTGTGACGGAGGGCTCTGCTTTTTGTTGCTATCTAATAACGGAGGCGTGAATGCTCGGTGGTCGTAAAACAGTAATATGCGAATTTCTTGGAACAGGCATGATTTCGGTCATGCCTGTTCCGCTTTTATCAGTTCATCCACGGGAATGTAGCCAACGAGGTCATATTCGATATGCACCTTCTGCTTACGCTTGCCGCTGGACTTGTCGGGTGCTTCTACATAAACCGCCTTTACAAGCTCTCTGAGAGCGTATGGCGTAAGTTCTGTGAGTGTGGTGTATCTGCGTACCCGCTGAATAAACTGTTCAAGGTTTTCTATCTGTCGTTCCTGTACTTCGACTTCTTTTTGCAGATTTACGATTTCAACTTTAAGCTGCGCCTGCTCGTCCTCATAGGTCTTGCTCATCATGGCAAAACGCTCGTCGCTTAGATTGCCCTTGGCATTGTCCTCGTAGATTTTGATAAACAGGCGGTCAAGCTCCCCTATACGCTTTTCTGCCTGTGCCAGACGCTTCTTATATACCTTTATGGTTTCCTCGCTTTGCAGACGGAGCTTTTGCTCCATTTCCACCCTAAAATGCGCTTCGTATTGGCTCACGAAAGAGATAACTTCTTTCATGTGTTTCCAGACCAAGTCCTCCAAAACGACGGCACGAATATAGTGTCCGCTGCACTTGTCCTTGTTGGCTCGGTGCGTAGAACAGATGAAAAAGTCTTGCCGCTTTTCAAAGTAATTGGTGGTGGAGTAGTAGAGCTTCTGTCTGCAATCGGCGCAGAACACCAATCCTGAAAATGGACTGCTTTTGCCCGTTGCCGTTCTCCTATGCCGTTGCTGTCTGATTTCTTGTACCTTGTCAAATACTTCCTGTTTGATAATCGCAGGATGGGTGTTGTAGAAAATCATTTGATTTTCTTCGGGATTCTCCCTTTGCTTCTTATCCCAAATGGAGTTGGTGTAGGTTTTGAAATTGACAGTAGCACCGATGTATTCTTTGCGTTCAAGAATATTGACGATGGTGCTTTCATGCCAGCGGTAAGGATTCTCCGGCTCGGTGTGTGGTGTCTTTACGCCTTGCTTGGTTTTATATGCGGTGGGTGTGAGTATCTTTTCACGTTCAAGCTGTTCTGCGATTTGGCTCGGTCCACGCCCGTTCATGCAGAGCGTGAAAATCTTTTTGACTACCTGCGCCGCTTCTTCGTCGATGATCCACTTGGTTTTGTCCTCCGGATCTTTGCGATAGCCATACGGCACATGGACAGTTAAGCGTTCGCCACGCTCGCCCTTGGCTTTTTGCACCGCACGAATTTTGCGGCTCGTGTCCTTTGCGAAAAATTCGTTGAACCAGTTCTTTATACCGGCAATGTCGCTGTCGGTGCTGTTGGGATTGATGCTGTCAAAGTGGTCGTTGATGGCGATGTATCGAACATCATTCTGGGGGAATGTATAGTTGATGTACAAGCCCGTCAGCGAGGAATTACGTCCAAGTCTTGAAAGGTCTTTCGTGATAACTGTGCCAACATTTCCTGCTTCAATCTCCGCAAGCATTTTCTGAAAGCCTGGGCGGTTAGCAAAGTCCACACCACTGTATCCGTCGTCGATGAAAAACGTCGGGTGGGGGAAGCGGTGATCTCGTGCATATTGAAGCAGAATGGCTTTTTGATTCTGGATAGAGTTCGACAAATCCTCTTTGCCGTTTTTCTTATCCTCTTTGGTGTCCTCGACGGACAATCTGCAATAAAGTGCTGTGATTCTATCTGTTGCCCTTAACATTTCGTTATCCTCCTTCGGTGGGGCAACTGTCTGTACAGGATTGGATTCTTGGATTATATCAAAAGAGGTGTCGTTGTTCATTCGCCATCCTCCGTGATACCTAATTCATCATCGGCAGCGTTCTGCTCCATAATGCGGAGGAGCTTCTTATCGAGAGTTTCCGTACCCTCGTAGCTACCTGTAACTGTGTATTCTGTGCCGCCGATCTCGTCCACGATTTTTACATCGGGCAACCAAAAGGCAGACAGATTCTTGACAACGATGTTGCCCTTTTCATCGAAAGTAAACTCACGTTTGGGGGCATCATCGGGGCGAGGCTCGACTTTGGCATACGGGTCTGGATTGGTGAAATAGTATTCGGGGATTTCCTCGTCATACTCGCCACTCGCAATCTGTTCCTCAAAGATAATCTCGTCTATTTCCTCGGCGGTGAGTTTGAGGGCTTCATCCTCTTTGCGCTTTTCATCCATCGTGTCGAACCTCCTTTTCTTTCATTCGCTTCGATTCGTTTCTTTCAAAATATCTCGCTCCATGCGAACGAGATATTCGGTTGTATCTTCTTCGAGTTTCTTTTCTGATGTTACCGAAAAACCGTGTCGCTGATAAAATTTGATGGCTCGGATATTCTTTTCGAGAGCCCACAGAAAATCAGCATTGAATTTGTCTATAGCAAAATTGAGTAACTTTGAGCCTATAGCATTTCCTTGGAGTGCCGGCTCCACAAAGAGTTTCTTAATCTCTTTATTATCGACTTGGACAAACCCTTTGATTGCACCATCATCATATATCCACATAGTTTCGATTAGTGGTTGATAGGATTCCATCAAGTTCAAAACTTGCAATTCGCCAAAATAGAAATCATCGTTTTTGAAAATGGGATAGAAATTCAAACGATAATTGAAAACCACTATCTCAGCAATTCTTGCTAAATCCTCTTTTGTTGCTTTTCTAATATTCTTCATGGTACACCTGTAAAAATAGCGTTGTGTAGCAAAACAGCCGACCGCAGTCAATGGTCAAGATGAACGGCTTCGCCGCCATTGACTGCGTCCGTCCGTTTCACTTTGGGGCAGACAAGGCGGCGGTTGCCGCCGATTTCCATTTGAGGAAATGGCACTTGCTATTATGGAAATGACGAATAGCAAGCACAGCAGGTGTAGCTACACACTGCATTTTTGATGCCAGCAAGCACAGTCGATGTCCGTACACATCGACTTGGCAAGCAGGGCACGGCGGTACCCACTTTGCATACTTGCCAATATGTTAAAACATACTTGGCAAGCAATGCACGTGTGGACACACATCGTGCTTTTTGCAAAATTCAGCCTTGCTGCCTTTTGCAAAAACTTGTTGGGCAACATCCCAAACCCTTCAACGATTTTTTCAAAATCGGCTACGCTCCTGTGGAGCTGAACATCACTCTATCTTGGAAAGTGATGTGAGAATCTTTCGGATGCCCTCATAAATTTCTTCTTGATTCTTTTTGATTTCTTCAATGTCGGCTTCGTAGAGATTACCGGTGGAATTGACACGCTTGGCAATTTGGTTTTCGCTATTGGAGATGCTTTTCATTCTGAGAGTCAGATCACGAAGCTCAGGCATATCCAATTTTACAACGTACCCGTCAATTACCATTTTGCGGATATAGGCACTCATGTTCTCAATGCCTGCCAACTCCATTTTCTTTTTTATCAGAGCTTGCTCTTTTTCATCTACAAAGAACTTTACCTGTATCGGTCGCTTGCGATTTCTGTTATCTGGCATTGTGCGCTCACCATCCTTTTACAGTTTGATCTGTTCGGGGAATGCTTCTTTTCGCATGATACCCCACATCTTGTCGATATAAGATAGTGTGTAAAAGTTCTCGTAGTAATGATAGTAGAAAGCACCTTTTAGTGTCATTTCATAAGTACCATCGTGTTCTTTGATGAACCCTAATCGCTTTGCACCCCAAAGCTCAAATCCATACATTTTTTTCAATGGCACACCAAAGAATTTTTCAAAATCTCGTGCTTTTACTCTTGTACTATATGCCGTCCAGAACAGCCAGTAAATCATTCGTTGCCGTTTGGTAAAACGAATTGTCAATGATGTGGCGAGGTTGCCGGAACGAATCCTTTCACAGTAGGACTCCACATTAAAAGTATTGATTTTGAATTGCTCTTTGAATAGGCTTGTAGCAGAACAACCGAATCCGAGAAAGTTATCTCTGGTCATGGATGAATAGTTTGCGTCCGGTTCGCTTGAGAAAGTCCATATAGAACTCCGAGAATATCCTTTGCCCAAACAGTATTGTGTGATAGCATCCAGTAACTCTCGTTTTTCTTTTTTGGGCATTGCAGCAACAGGACTTTCTGTAAAAGTAAAATCAATAAATGGGTATATAGCAATATGATTTGCACCCAATGAAAATGCGGTGTCAATATCAGACTTCAAATCATCATAGGTTTGTTCAGGCAGAGCAAAGATGAAGTCCATGGAAACAGTTTCAAAAGGAACCGCCGCCAAAGCAGACATCATTTCTGCGGTATCAACTTTTTTTCTGCCAAGAATCTTCTGATACTTGTCGCAGAATGATTGAATACCAATGCTGATTTTTGTTACGCCTGCTTTTTTCAATATTTGCAACACTTCCACATTCACATTATCGGGATGAAGTTCCAATCCAATCCCCTCTGTGATGATAAAGTGGTCATTCAACGCATCAACAATATCTTTTATGCGATTAGCGGCAAGGGCAGGTGTTCCTCCACCAAAATATAGGCTGGTTACTTTTTTTCGCCCTGTATGTTGGCTGCCTACAATGTGTATTTCTTTAATCAAAGCATCTATGTACCTATCACATAATTCAGCGGAATACCGCACTTTGCAATAAGGACAAAAGTTGCAGATACTTTTGCAGAAAGGGATATGAACATAAAGCCCAAGGTTTTCACACTCTGCAAACGGCAATATCTGGTCATATTCATTTTTGAACGCAAATGGCTTCGTTGTTCGTGTAAGCCACATTCTTGTTAAACTGGTAATGAAACTCATATTACTCCTAAATGTACTTCAAGTATGTATGAAGCATTTCAAAGATTATTTTGAGATTGCCTCTGAACAAAAGCGTGTATTCAGCAACAAAAAAGTATCCGCATTGATCGCAAAGACCGGGAACATCTATACAGCGTCCGCAGGTAGACAATTTCCCGTTTTCCATCACTACGCACTGATGACAAGGTGTGGGAAAACGATTTTCAATAAGATATGGAAACGCACTTTTTAGGTTGAAAACAGGTGCGCCTTCTTTCATCATTTGAGTTATCGTATCACAACACTTGGCTTTTTCCTCTTTGCTCAAAGCCAATTCCTTTGTGTCGGGATATGGCGTATGGAAATTGAACGATACCGCACGAACATTTTTAGTGTCACGAGCCGTTAAGCATACATCTCGTACATAGTCTTTGTTTATTTGATTGATAGCCATATAGAAGCAAATATTATCTGCGGTAGCATTGCTTATGTTCTTCATGATGGTATCGTAGGTATCACCACGAACTTCATTATGGCGTTGCTTATCTCCGTCCAAGCTCAAAAGAATCAAATCCGCTTCTGGAAGATCAATGGGGAATGTACCATTTGTAACTACATTGACAATGAGGAATCCCATGCTTTTCGCTTCAATGACCAAATCTCTTAGTGTGCGTTCGCCGTCTTTCCAAAGGAATGTTTCACCACCGCAGAAGAACAAAATGCGAACACCCAGGTCATATAGTTGCTGCATTTCTTGCCGGATTTGTTCATACGGATGGACGATTGCTGTGATGTTGTTGACAGAACAATGCTTACAATGTAAGTTGCATTTATCTGTAACAATTACAGTTCCGAGGATTGGCGATTTCTTTCTAAACAGAATTGTCTTTACGCCAAAAGTAGCAAAGTGCAAAAAAGATGATAGTTTCATAATTTATCTCCATAGCGTTAATACGGAATATCAAAGTGTGTACACACATTATTATACATGGTTTTTGCTGTTTTTTCAAGATGCTGCAGAAAATTTACCACGTTAAAGTGTAACATTTTTAAGAACACGCCCCAAGATGACCTTGGGGCGTGTGCGAATCAATCAAGAGATTTGTATTCTGTTACTGCTTTTAGATAGGCTTCGGGGTTGCCGTTGAGTATCAGATCAGCGTATGCAATCGGGTCATTGTAGATAAGATAGTCAAGTTCTGACCGCTGATACATATTGTCAGCCACCTCATTTTCAACTGCAATGGTATCAATGGCAATCATAGTGCCGTCTGAGAACTTCAGCTCCACACAGACCGTATCAAAGTTAAACTCGCAAGATAATAGGCGTTTCATAGTAAAACCTCCATAATTTCAAGAATTTTGAGATAGAAAAAGAACGATGTTAAGTCTTTCGACCCGACATCGTTCTTTTCGTAGTGGTTTTTCCAACCCTGTCAGACAGATGCCGTAAAATAGTAATTTTTTAGAATTACTGTCTTACGAGCACCCGTCTAAAGCTGCGGCGCTTTTGCTGTTGCAAAGGTGCGCGCGGGCGGCGCAAGACGACCGTAGGGGGATGAGCCAAAGCGACACCAACAAAGTATATGTAGCTTTCGTCTCCACAACCATCACGCCTGCGCAACCTCGATCGGAGGTACGCAAGCAAGATCGCGAAAAGGGATTCTTAGGGGCGAAGCGCCCTTAAGCAGGGTGCAGGGGCAGAGCCCCTGGCACTTGCTTTATACAAGGATTTATGCTATGATAACCAAAGCCAAAGCAAAGGAGTGTTTGAAGATGATCGAAAAGTATTCCAAGCCGCTGATCCCTCAGCGTGCGGATCCGTGCATTCTGCTGGCTCCGGATGGATGGTATTATTTCACTGCGTCGGTGCCTGCGTTTGATCTGGTGGAGCTGCGCCGTGCAAAGACCATCGAGGAGCTGCCGGATGCGCCTACCCGGGTGGTATGGACGAAGCATGCCGAGGGCGAAATGAGCAAGTACATCTGGGCGCCGGAAATCCATTATGTGGATGGCACCTGGTGTATCTACTTTGCCGCAGCGGCGGAGGAGCCGGATAATCTGGGCGTCTTCAGCCACCGCACGTACTGCCTGCAGTGCAAGGACGCGAACCCCATGGAGGGCGAGTGGGTCGAGGCTGGTCAGATGAAGACCGGCTGGGAGTCCTTCTGCATTGATTCCACCACCTTCATGGCCAATGGCAAGCGCTATTTCGTTTGGGCGCAGCGCGATTATGCCATCCCCGGCAACTCCAATTTGTATATTGCCCAGATGCTCTCTGCGACGGAGCTCAAGCTGCCCGCGACGCTGCTGACCGTGCCTGAGTATGACTGGGAGTGCATCGGCTATCTGGTGAATGAAGGCCCCAGCGTCCTCAAGCATAATGGGAAGCTGTTCATGACCTACTCCGGCTCCGCGACGGATGAGAACTATGCCATGGGCATGCTGACTGCCGATGAGAACGCTGATCTGCTGGACAAGGCCTCCTGGGAGAAGAGCCCCGTACCCGTGATGGTCACCGACCCCAAGCATGGCATCTATGGCCCCGGTCATAACTCCTTCACCAAGGATAAGGATGGCCGTGACCTGCTGGTCTTCCACGCGCGCCCCTATCCGGGCTTTGTGGGCGATCCGCTGAGCGATCCCAACCGCCACTGCCATGTGTGGCCGGTGGAGTACGACGAGAATGATCGGCCGATCTTCAACTAAATAGCAAAGCGACCGCAGAACAGGGTGTCTGCGGTCGCCTTTTTGTGTTATTCAATCTATCTCAGCAGGGTGTCGATGCGGCTCAGGGTTTCCTCACCGGCGGAACGAAGCCGCGCACAGGCGGGCGCAGTGGGTGGTTTGGTCTTCGCAGGGGGGCGAAAAAAGCGCTGGGGTGGTTTCAAGATATCTGATAATGTTGAACAGCGAATGCAGAGAAGGGAGAGCTGCGCCGCTGCAAATGCTGCGAATATAAGCGCCGCTTTTGCCCAAAATCAAGGCTCGTTCGATGCCAGACACCTTCTTTGCACTGCGCAGTTCCGTGATACGCATGCGAACAAAGGGTTTATAATCAGCTGTTGTCATCGTGCCACCTCCTGTGTCTATTATAATATAAAACATGAATGCGCGTTGGTCATTAAAATGGCAATTTTCTCTTTTTAAATTTGCGTATTGGTACCATCATTACTAATATCGAAGAAAAATTGGTAATGAGAATGCGAATGACAGGAGGCAACGATATGCCCCTCAAACAAAAAATCACCCAAGCCCTGGCATACCGGCGCATGAGTAAGACCGATGCAGCCAGGGCAATGGGGATGTCACAGCAGGCGTCTGATCGCAAGCTGGAGGCAGAAGCATTCGCCGTGAAAGAGCTGGAGCAGATGGCACGGCTCATGGGAGCGCAGTTCGTCCATGGGTATGAGTTTGGAGATGGGGGCGGGGAGTGACGGCCTAATGTCAGAAAATCAGATCCATATCCCGCAGCCTCTGCCGGATCTCGCCGGGATGCACGCCCAGCTCATCGGCCATTTCCTGTACGGTGACGCCGGAAAGGTAGGCGTCGGCAAGGGCCTCGTCGTCATCGCCCAGAGGAGGACGATCCGGCGGGAGGATGGGTTTGGGCGGGGTGTAGACGGTCACAACCGGCTTGGGCAGGGGCTTGGCGCGGAAGGCTGTGCTTTGCGCCTCTGCCGCGATGGCGGCTACCTGCTTGCGCATCCGACGCTGGGCGAAGGTGTATTCCCTGATGACCTTCAGGAAGGCGTCGCCGTATTTGGCCGTCTTCACCTCGCCCATGCCGCTGACGGAGAGCATGCCTTCGCGGGTTTGGGGCATCAGGCGCGCCATGCTGGCCAGGGTCGCGTCGGTGCAGATGATATAGGGGGGCACGCGGTGGAGCTTCGAGAGCGCCATGCGCACTCCGCGCAGCTGCTCGAAGAGAGCGCCGCCGGTGGGGGCGTCGATCTTCCGGGGAGCCTTTGTCAGGGGCCTCTCTGACAGATCGGCCTCCTGCACCCGGGGCTTGCGGATGCGTGTGACCTCCGCGGCTTCGTGGTAGCGTCCGCCGGTACAGTGGCTGCAGGCACCGCAGTCCTCCGCGCTGTGTTCGCCAAAATAGTGCAGGATGTAAGCGCGCAGGCAATGCTCCCTGGTGCAGTAGTCAATCATGCTCTGCAGGCGGTTCATGTCCAGACGGCGGACGTTTTGCTGCTCGGCTGCGCTCAGGGATTCGTTGGGCGCGGCGTTGTCGATCATCCATTTGGCGGTGTAGATATCCGAGCCGTTGTAGAGCAGGATGCATTCCGCTGCTTCGCCGTCACGCCCTGCACGCCCGGCCTCCTGATAATAGGCCTCCATTGAGCGGGGCATGTTGTAGTGGATCACAAACCGAACGTTGCTCTTGTCGATGCCCATGCCAAAGGCGTTGGTGGCCACCATCACCTGCACGCGGTCATACTGGAAGTCCTCCTGGCTCTGTCGCCGCTCCTCGTCCGGAAGTCCTGCATGGTAGCGCCCGGCGGAGACGCCCGCCATGGTCAGTTTGTCGCAGACCTCCTCCACGGCCTTGCGGGTAGCGCAGTAGACGATGCCTGCCTGACCATGGCGCTTTTCCAGCAGCCGGATGAGCGTCGCGCTGCGATTCTTGGGGCGCATGACCTCAAAGTACAGATTGGGGCGGTCAAAGCCCGTGGTGACCGCTGAGGGATTTACCAGGCGCAGCAGCCGCACAATGTCCTGCCGCACACGCTCTGTGGCGGTGGCGGTAAAGGCGCCCATCACCGGACGGCGGGGCAGCTGATCGACAAAATCCGCAATGCGCAGATACACCGGGCGAAAGTCCTGCCCCCACTGGGAGACGCAGTGCGCCTCGTCCACCGCGATCAGCGATATGCTGACTGATCGGGCGAATTCCAGAAAGGACGATGTTTCCAGCCGCTCCGGGGCCACGTAGATGATTTTGTAGGCGCCCTGTCGCGCCCTTTGCAGGGCGATATCCATCTGGCGCATCGTCAGCGAGCTGTTCAGGTATGCCGCCGGAACACCCGCAGCCTTGAGCGCCGCCACCTGATCCGCCATGAGGGAGATCAGCGGCGAGATGACCAGCGTGATGCCCTCCAGCATCAGCGCCGGCACCTGATAGCACATCGACTTTCCTGCGCCCGTCGGCATCACGCCCAGTGCGTCGCGGCCTGAAAGGAGGGCGTCCACCATGGCCTCCTGACCGGGGCGGAAGCCGTCGTGGCCGAAGTAGCGCTTGAGCGTCAGCAGCTTGTTCATGGTTTTCCCTCCTTTGCAAAAACTTCACTTATTGTACAACGCTTTGGCGAAAAAAGAAAGAGAACATGCAAAAAACAAATGATACCGTTTCCGTAGGCTTGACAGGCTATCATGGTTATGGCATATTAATCCAGCTCGGCAAATAGCCGAAGATTCATAACAGATGAAAGGAACGATTCCCCATGAAGAAGCTGCTTTCCCTGCTGGTATCCCTGACCCTGTGCCTGTGCGCCGCTGCTATGGCCGAGACCGAGGCCGAGCTGCCCACAATGGAGATCGCCCCTTCCTACGAAGCCTACACCCTGCCTCTGGGCGAGAGCGGCTTCACCCTGGACATCCCTGGTGAGTGGCTGGTCTATGAGGATCTGCCTGAAGGTGCTGTGGCCCTCTTTTCTGACGAGGACCAGGCCATCCTGCTGCAGGTGAACATCGTTGAGATGGACATTGCTTCCATAGCGGCCGAGGTCGTCGCCCAGGCTGAAAACAACGAGATCAAGGACTTGTTTGAGTGCATGATCAACAAGTTGTACTACCTGACCTACACCTCTCTGGATGACACCATGAACATCGCCTATGCGCCGCTGACTGATACTCACTCCATCGTGTTCATCTTCACCACGTCCGATCCCGCCCGCTATGCTGAGAGCACCCTGCCGCTGGAGATCATCGGCTCCATCGCGCTCGCGGAAACGGCTGAGTAAACCAAACGACATTACGCAGGCCCTGCATGCAGAACGCATGCAGGGCCTGCTTTGTATGGATATCAGTCCGCGATGACGAGATTCTCCGCCTCACAGGCCTTCAGGGCTTCATCATGGACCACGACGCACACTGCGCCGGTCTTGGCCATGTGCTCCAGCACATCGCACCAGAAGAGCAGCGCCTTGCCGTCGGTGGCGAGAATCTCTGCGCGCTCCTGGCGCAGATGCGCTTCGGTCTTCCCGGCGAACCACTCACCATCAGCACGGGCGCCCTCGTCGCGGGGGCTCATGAGGGGCTCGGTCTCGGCGATGGTGGAGATGACGAACTTGTCGATGCGCTCGCCGGAATCGACGAAGGCGCGCAGGAAGTCCGCTGCTTCGCGGTACATCGTCAGGCTGCGGGCGGGGGTGGGGTCGCGGTAAGAGTAGGCCAGCGCGATGCAGCGGCCGATGCGCAAGCCGCAGCCATACGCGCCGCCCTGCACGCGGATCACGTTCCACAGATAGCCCAGGCTGAGGATGTTTGCCGCCACCAGCGCCGAGCCGTTCCATTCACAGCCCAGGTCGGAGGCCAGCACGCCGTAGCCAATCTGCGCGGGGATGCGGATGCCCTGCTTCATGGGCAGATCGATAGCATAAGCCGCATCGGGCGCACAGCTTTCGCCAGCAGGCAGCGCGGCGAGCAGCGAATTCACATCCGCCTCCAGGTTCGCCGTAACGGACAGGGTCAGGCGGGCACGGCACACCGCCGCAGCCAGCTTCTCCTTGATGAGGGATACATGCGCGCCGATCTTATTGTCAAAGTTCGCCGCCAGATCGTGCAGCCACTGCACGCCTGTGTAGCCGCGCAGCATCTCGTTGACCGCAGAGGCTGCGCTGTAATGCGCCTGCGCTGCCGTCATGGCCAGCACATGGCCCGCCATGATGCACAGCTGCTTCGCCTGCTCATCCGCCTGCAGGGCGATCTCGCGGATGCGGGCGGTATCGGTAAAGTCAGTGGCGGTCAGAATCTCGCAGATCAGTTCGCGGGCAATATCGACTTTGTCCGCCATTACGGAGCAGTTCACCCGCAGCACGGGGGTGCAGCGCTGGGGGCAGCCGATCTTTTCCTTCACGTCCAGAGAGAAGGACAAACGGCCCAGATGCGTCTTCACGGCCTGCTGCAGCTGCGTTGCGCCATACTTCGCCGTGGGCAGCACGCCCAGCAGACGGCTCAGCATGTTCAGTGCGCACAGTTCATTCAGCGTGCAGTCGCTCAGGTTGAAATACAGGTTCAGGTGCACGATGCCGTTGGTGGCGGCCTTGTGGTACAGCACCTTCACGCCGCTGACGTCGGATTCTTCCGTATGCAGCAGCACAGGGTCGGGGCTGACCTCTTTCAGGTCGAGTACGGGCAGCGTCGCCAGCTGTTCGGGGGAGTCAGGGGTCTGCTGCCAGGCGGCGAGCGCCTTGTTCTCCTCAATGATGGCGGCCTTCTCCTCCGCCGTCCAATTGGCGGCGATGGCAGTCAGCTTGGCGGCTTCCTCAGCGCGCAGCTCCTCGCCCAGTGTCGTGGAGGGCAGCGTGTGCAGGACGACCATGTCATCCTCCTTGATCAGCAGCTCCTCCAGCAGCTTTTCGTAGCCGCCGTTGTCCAGCATCGCCCGCAGCTCGGCAAAGGCCTCGTCATACACCAGGCAGATCAGCGGATCGCCGTCGTGCAGCCAGGTGTTCAGCGCCATGATGCAGCGCATGAGGCCCGCAGGCTCGTTGGGCTCGCGCACGCGGAACTCGTAGCGGTTGATGGAGGCCTCCAGCGCCTCGCGATCAAGTCCCTTTTCGCACAGCTCCTGACAGGTCTTACGGATCAGCTCGCGGATGGCGGGAGCATTGGCGGGGTCGATGTTCTTGACGGTCAGCGTCATGCCAGGCTGGGCGATGGAGTTATCCGCCATCATGCTCATATCCTGGCACAGTCCTGCGGACAACAGCGCACGCTTGAGCGGCGCCTCGTTGGTGCCGGTGAGCACATCCGCCAGAATGTCCGTGGCATAGGCGCGATTCACATCCTGCCAGGAGCCGATGATCTTGCCCAGGGTGAGCATGGCCTTGTTGTCGGTGCCGTCGGCAGCGGAGACCTCGTAATACTGGGTCTTCTCGCAGGCGGTGGGTACCTGATGGGCGATGATGTGCTTTTCATCGGAGCGCTCAAAGCGGCTCAGATATTCGTCAATCAGCGTCAGCACGCGATCCAGCGGAACCGCGCCGTCCAGGAAGATGCGGCTGTTGGAGGGGTGATAACAGCGGCGGTACATGCTCATGTACTGCTCGTAGGTCAGATCGGGGATGACCCGCGGGTCGCCGCCGGAATTGAAGCCATAGCAGGTATCCGGATAGGTTGCGGCCAGCATGCCCTCCATGATGACCTCGTCCACCGAGGACATGGCGCCCTTCATCTCGTTAAATACCACGCCTTTGTAGGAGGGGGTGCTGTCGGGGCCGTCCATCTCGATGTGCCAGCCCTCCTGATAGAAGATATTCTTGTTGTGGCGGATGGCGGGCGCGAACACCGCATCCAGATAGACCTCCGTCAGGTTCATGAAGTCCTGCTCGTTGCGGCTGGACACGGGGTACATGGTCTTGTCCGGGAAGGTCATGGCATTGAGGAAGGTGTTCATGGAGGACTTCAGCAGCTCAACAAAGGGCTCCTTCACCGGGAACTTATCGCTGCCGCACAGCACAGAGTGCTCCAGAATATGGAATACGCCCGTGGAATCCTCCGGCAGGGTCTTGAAGGCGATGGAGAAGAGCTTGTTCGTTTCGCCGTTGTCCACCCAGACGAGCTGTGCGCCGGTCTTGTCGTGGGCCATTTCCACCAGGTTTGCATTCAGCTCCGCAACGGCGCGTGCCCGCGTCACCGTGAAGCCGTGAAGGTTCATTCCAACCGTCAGGGACATAGCATAACACATCCTTTGCTGATATTTCGCCCGCAGGCGTTGAAGACACTGGTCTGTCGGGATGATTCGATATCGAACATGGGTTTTCCTGCCGGTTGAGGAAGAATCAACGGATATTCGGGGAGAGGCAAAGAAAATATCAATGCAGATATTCCTACTGTGCAGGTACTGCGGCTTGTTCCTCGGTTGCCTCAACGAATTGTATTTCAATCACTTTATTAAGCTTTGCTTTACAAAGTAACGATATTTCCTGTAAACGTGCGTTTGACAGAAAACAAGTATTTTCCTTGTATACAAAGCTTCGCACAAACAGCTTGCAGGAAAGTGAGATCCTTGAAATTGCCAAGCTGCTTGAGTGTGAGTTTGCAGGGCGGTTTACGATAGAGGATTCTGGCGAGATTTTATAAACACCGACGGCGGAACATTCCGTCGTTTTTTCTTTTGAATGTGGACTTCTATCTCACACGGGTGCGCATCCACATTCCCCATTGGCAAAGCGAACCTCATGGTGTATAATCATGATGATATCTGTGCTATTTGAAGGAGGGCTATCCCATGCGCATCCTCATCCTGAACGGCAGCCCCAAGGGGCAAAACAGCATCACGCTGCAAACGGTGGAGTACCTGAAATTGAAATTCCCAAAGCACCAGTGGGAGATGCTGCACGTGGGCCAGAAGATCCGCGCATATGAAAAGGATTTTGCTCCGGCGGCAGCGGCCATCGCGCAGGCGGAGGTGCTGCTGTTCAGCTATCCGGTGTATACCTTCATCGCGCCCTGCCAGCTCCACCGCTTTATCGAGCTGATGAAGGAGCATCGGGTGGATGCGGCGGGCAAGTACGCCAGCCAGATCACAACCTCCAAGCATTTCTATGACGTGACGGCGCATCGCTATGTCATGGAGAATTGCCAGGACATGGGGCTGCATTTCGTGCGGGGATTGTCCGCCGATATGGATGACCTCACCACGGCCAAAGGCCAGCAGGAGGCTGAGGGCTTCTTCCGCTATCTCATGTGGAGCATTGAAAACGGCTGCTTTGAGCCCAATCTGCCCGCGCAGCCGGAGCCTGCGCACGTGCCTGTTACCCCGGCGGAGGACAGGGGCGGCAAGGAGGGCGACGTGGTCATTGTGACCGACTGCCGGACGGAGGATCAGCAGCTGTCGGCGATGATCGAGCGCTTCCGGGCGGTCTTTGCAAAGAAGACCCGCGTGGTCAACATCCGCGAGTATCCCTTCCGAGGCGGATGCCTGGGGTGCTTCCGGTGCGCCAACACGGGCAAGTGTGTCCACAAGGATAACTTCGATGAATTCCTGCGGGGCGATATTCAGAAGGCGCAGGCGGTGGTCTATGCCTTTACCATCAGCGATCACAGCATGGGCGCGGCCTTCAAGCGGTATGACGACCGCCAGTTCTGTAATGGTCACCGCACGGTGACGATGGGCTCGCCGGTGGGGTACATCATCAGCGGCAATTACCGGCATGAGGGCAATCTGCGCATGATCCTTGAGGGCCGCGCGGAGGTCGGCGGCAACTTCTTCTGCGGCGCGGCGACGGATGAGGTCAACACCGATGCGGCCATCGACCAGCTGGCGGCAACCATGGCCTATGCGCTGGATCAGCGGCATATCCAGCCTGCGAACTTCCTTGGCGTGGGCGGCATGAAGATATTCCGTGATCTGATCTACCTCATGCAGGGACTCATGCGGGCGGATCATAAGTTCTTCAAGGCCCATGGGCAATATGATTTCCCGCAGAAGAACAGAGGACGGCTCATGGCCATGTATGCGGTGGGCTGGATGATGGGCAGCAAAACGCTGCAGAAAAAGGCAGGCGGCATGATGAACCAGGGCATGCTGATGCCCTATCAGAAAGTGCTTGACCGGGTACGGAAAGAGCAGGTATAATGAAACAGGCAGAATGCGCGAGCATCCTGCCTGCTTTGGTATGGCGCTGTTATGCGGGTGTGACGGGCAGCCAGAGCTCAACATAGCTCTCGTCGGGATCCTCCTGGCAGAAGGGTCCGTACAGCTCAATGTTGTAGTTGCCGCCCAGCTTGTAGCCCTTGCAGTTGGGCAGCCATTCCTTCCACATCTTGGTGTTGGTATCCTGCAGCGTCTTCTGTTTGCAGGGGAACACCGCCCAGGTACCGCCGGGGATGACCCGGGTCACGCAGCCTTCCGGCACTTCCTCCCATGGCTGGTACATGTCCGCGATGATGTAGTCAAAGTCCCGTCCGTCAGAATCGATGCAGATGCCGAACATGCCTGCGATGCGATTCTGCTGCGCCATCAGATCGCGCCAGTACTGGGGGATCTCCTGATAGCTCGTGTCGGTCGAGAACTTTCTGGTAAAGCCCATTACGGTAAAGGGGAGCTTTTCGACGATTTTGTATTCCATGATGCTTCCGCCCTCCGGTTGCAATGTGATTTTCATCGGCGCGAAGGCCTGCAGCACGACGCCGCTCTGGCTTGCCTGAGAGGGGAGTACCCCATGAAAGCGCCGGAATGCCCGCGCGAAGCTGTCCGGCGAATCATAGCCGTATTTGACTGCTGCGTCGATGACCTTCATGCCCTGAGTGGCCAGCTCCTGGGCGGCGAGGGTCAGTCGGCGGCGACGGATGTACTCACCCAGGGGCATCCCGCACAGCGCCGAGAACATCCGCTGAAAGTGAAAGGCCGAGATATACGCGTGCGCTGCGATATCATGGACGTCCATATCCTCCGTCAGATGTGCCTCGATGTAGTCGATGGATGCCTGAATGCCCTCCAGCCCTGTCTGCATACAGCCTGCCTCCTTGCTGATGATGCGGTCAGTATAGCATAGCGCAGCCGCTCCTGCCCGACTTTCTCTGCTCTTTGCATCGAAAAAGGCAGGACGCATGTGCATCCTGCCATGATGGTCAACCAGGGGTCGCGGCGAAACGCATTAGCGGCTCAGCTTGCTGGCAGCGGCCTCGTCCAGCACAAAGATCGCATTGGGATGGGTGCGCAGGATGGACGCCTGGCACATGGGGGAAACGTCCTCCTCCAGGGAGCGGCGCACGGCCTCGGCCTTGCCCTCGCCGGTAGCCACCAGCACGACCTGACGGGCGTTCATGATGCTGCCGATGCCAAGGGTCACAGCGGCGCGCGGCACATCTGCCTCGGAGTCGAAGAAGCGGGTGTTCGCCTCGATGGTGGACTGGCTCAGCTCCACCTTGTGGCAGCCGTAGATGAACTCGCTGCCGGGCTCATTGAAGCCGATGTGGCCATTGTGGCCGATGCCCAGCAGCTGCAGATCGATACCGCCGGCGGCAACGATGGCAGCGTCATAGGCGGCGGCAGTGGAGGGGATATCCTCGGCATTGCCGTCCGGCACATGGGTGTTTTCGGGCTTGATGTTCACATGGTTGAACAGCTCGTCCTGCATGAAGCGGTGGTAGCTGCACTCATGCTCGTAGGAGATACCCACATATTCGTCCAGATTGTAGCTCTTGACCTTGGAGAAGTCCAGCAGACCTTCCTTGTGCATGCCAATTAGCGTCTGATACGCAGGGATGGGCGTGGAGCCGGTGGCAAGGCCCAGAACGCAGTCGGGCTTGGTGTAAATCTGAGCGGCGATCAGGGTCGCAACGGCCTGGCCGGCCTGCTCGGCATTCTTAACGATAACTACCTGCATGGTATACCTCCTCAAAATTGAAAAGAAATGCTAAAACCGTCATCCAGTATAGCGCAAAACGGAGAAATTTTCAATAAAACCGGCGCTGCTGGCTGTAAGATTGTCAACAATGCACATTTTTCGGTTGCCTCAGAGGCCTGAAGTGTGTATAATATGTTATAATACAACTTGAAAGGGAGCGGTGAACGAAATGCCCAATCCGATTCTTCCCCTGTGGGAGCACATCCCTGACGGCGAGCCCCGCGTGTTCGGCGACCGTGTTTACCTCTACGGTTCCCATGACCGGCCCATGTCCGGAGACTTCTGCGACAGCAAGCTCAAGGTCTGGTCTGCGCCCCTTGATGACCTTGACCACTGGAGCTGTCATGGCGATGTATTCCACGCCCAGCCGGATGGCGATCATCCTGCCGACGTGACCTGGTATGACGGAGGCATGATGTACGCCCCGGACGTGGTGGAGAAGGACGGCAGGTACTACCTCTTTGCATACATTTTCTATGGCAGGGGGTGCGTGGCCGTGTCGGACAGCCCGGCAGGGCCCTTCAAGGTCATCAGCACCTACAAGTATGATCTTCCTGCGGGACATGCGGAAAACGGCACCTTCGTCGATCCCGGCGTGTTGGTGGATGACGATGGCAAGGTCTACGTGTACTGCGGTTTTGAGCGCAGCTACATGTGCCAGGTGGATCCTGCAGACATGGTGACGGTGCTGCCTGGCACGTACCAGTGGGATATCATCCCGGTGGAGGAACCCTTCTGCTTCTTCGAGGCCTGCTCGCCCCGCAAGGTTGGCGATACCTACTACCTCATCTATTCGCCCCGTGTGGGCAGCCGTCTGGCCTATGCCACCTCCGACAAGCCCACTGGCCCCTTCACCTACCGCGGCTACATCGTCGATAACGGAGCTGATTACCCCGGCGGCAACGATCATGGCTCCATCATGAAGGTGGGTGATCAGTGGTACATCTTCTACCATCGGATGACCAACGGCACCTGCTTCTCCCGCCAGGCCTGCGTGGAGCGCATAGAGATATTGCCCGACGGTACGATCCCGACGGTGGAGATGACCTCCCTGGGCTTCTCCAAGGCCCTCAATCCCTACGAGGCGACTCCTGCTCACCGTGCCTGCGTGCTGCGAAACGGCGGACAGATCAAGTACCTGAACGAGTTCCACACGGTGGTTGCCCAATTGCGGGACAAGACAGTGGTGGGCTACAAGTACTTCGATTTCGGCACGGACAACACGGGCACGTCCATGGAGCTGATCCTCGAACTGCGGGGCCTTGGCGAGACAGGGCGCGTCAGCGTATGGCTGGATGATGCAGAAAAGGGCGAAATGCTGGGCGAGGGAATCTTCGGCGGCGACGACATGCTCCTGCGCATCAAGACGCCCTGCGTGACCGGACGCCATGCGCTGTATTTTGTCTTCCATGATGACCGAACGCAGCTTTCCTGGGGCCTGCATGACCGGGAACTGACGCGGATGGAGCGGTTTGTGTTCAAGAAGTAAAAATATGAAGAAAGGCCGCAGACGGAACAATAGCATCTGCGGTTTTTCTTGTGCGTTGGAATAGTCCGGGAAAGCAAAAATCAGCCGCAAAGGGTGACTTGCGGCTGATTTCTATGGAATAGCGGGGATGATGGTAGCTTTCAGTTTTTTAGGGTGGATGGCGATGACTTTCTTGCCTTGTCTGCGGGCATACTGGATAGTGGCAGCGGTGCTGCCTTTGGGGCGTCCATCGTAGACAGCCAACAGAACGTCGGCGTGATCGACCAGATAGCGGTTGCACATGAGATAGCAGGTAGGCGTGTAGTGCTCTGAAATGTAATGAATGCTGGACGCTTTGCTGTGCAGCTCCGCATGGCACGATTGCCAGTAGCTGCTCCAGTGTGCGATCCCCTGCTGATAGGGCGCCACGCAATGCAGGTGCAGCTGCTGTGACGGAAGCTGCAGCGAGTTCTCAATGCATACCGCCAACCCGCAGAGCATATCCGCCCCTGGCATCATGCCGCAGTAAAAATCCGTATGCCCCTCGTTGGCAAGCTGGATGATCTCCTTCCAGACGGTCAGCAGGAGTTCCCGCATGGCGGTGGCAGCCTGCTGCTGTGGTGGAAATAATTGATCCGGTCGGTGCCCTGTGAACGCAACAGCCATGGTAAAGCTCCCCTCCTGTACGATTCTGCCTCCATTATATCACAAAAGTCAGGATTTGCGATATATCCCACACGATATATCGCAAATTTTTATATGATAGTGGAAGAAGGGAGGGGATTGCATGAACGCCAAGCAAGCTGTTGCGGCTCGGATCATCGAGCTTTGCAAGGAAAGAGATATGGCGATCAATGCGCTTGCAAACAGCGCGGGAAAATCCCCTTCGACGGTATACAGCATTCTCAATCGAAAGAGTAAGAACCCCGGCGTTGTTACCATTAAAGAGATTTGCGATGGCCTGGACATATCGCTGCGAACGTTCTTCGACAGCCCCATCTTTGATGACCTGGAGCAGGAGATTCAATAGGAAGAGCGCCCGCATCCATCCGTCATGCGCTCAAATACCGGGATGACCTCCAGCGGCGCCGGAACTTCCAGGCGCTGACCACCGGTGAGGGTTTCACCTGTATCGACATTGCGCCAGGTGCCCGCCGGAAGGTATACGCTGCGGCTGCGTGCGCCAGCCTCCATGACGGGAGCAACCAGATATTTGCTGCCGAACATGTACTGATCCTGCAAAAGGGCGCACTGCTCATCCTTGGGGAACTCGTAGAACATCGCGCGCAGCAGGGGTGTTCCGGCCTCGTGGGCCTCCTGCATCAGGCTGCGGACGTAATCGCGCAGCGCTTCGCGGCGGTGCATGTACTTTACCAGAATGGGATAGGCTGCTTCGCCAAAGCTCCAGACCTCGTTATCGCTGCCGGAGTTCAGCACGCGAGTGCCATCCTTGCGGTAAACGGCCTCTGCATGCTGGCGGTCGCCGTGCAGGCGCATTACGGGGCAGTAGCAGCCCCACTGGAACCAGCGCACCAGCAGCTCGCGGAAGCCCTCGTCCTTCGGGTTGCCCGCGTGGAAGCCGCCGATGTCCGTCGTCCACCACGGGATGCCCGCAACGCCCATGCTCAGGCCTGCGCACACCTGACGGCGGAAGTACGTCCAGTCGCTCATGATATCGCCCGACCAGACCAGCGCGCCGTAGCGTTGGGAGCCCGCCCAGGCGCAGCGCACAAGGTTGACGGGATTCGCCTGTCCGGCTTCCACCATGCCGTCGTAGAAAGTGCGGGAGTACAGCTGCGGGTAGACATTGCCCACCTGCTGATTGCTGCCGATGTGGTAGCGGTACTGCTTGAAATCGTAGGTGCCATATTCCGGCTCCGCCTCGTCCAGCCAGAAAACGCGGATGCCGTAATCGTAATAGTTCTTCTTGATCTTCTCCCACACATACCTGCGGGCGCGGGGATTGGTTGCATCAAAGAACATGCTGTCCTCAACGAAGCGCATGCCGATCTGCTCGCCGTATTCTGCGCGAACCAGCAGGCCCTGCTGGAGCATTTCATTATAATTCTCGCTTGTGAGGGCCACCTGGGGCCATACGCTGACCATCAGCTCAATGCCCATCTCCTGGAGTTCCTTCACCATGGCCGCCGGATCGGGGAAGAACTCCTCGTCAAAGCGGTAGTCGCCCATGTGGGGCCAGTGGAAGAAGTCGATAACGATCACGTCGATGGGCAGATGGCGGCGCTTGTATTCCCGGGCGACGCTGAGCAGCTGCTCCTGATTCCAGTAACGGAGCTTGCACTGCCAGAAGCCCAGGCCGTATTCGGGCATCATGGGCACAAAGCCTGTGGCGCGGGCGTAGTTCAGGCTGATATCGGCAGGCCTGTCCCCGCAGGTGACCCAGTAATCCAGCTGCTTGGTGGAATCTGCATGCCAGGAGGTGCGGTTGCGGCCAAAGCTTGCCCAGCCGATGGCCGGATTGTGCCACAGGAAGCCATACCCGCGGGAGGACATGATAAAGGGGACGCTTGCCTGGGAATTACGGTGTGCCAGCTCAAGGGTGCAGCCCTTCCAGTCGAGGTATTCCTCCTGATACTGGCCCATGCCATAAATGTGCTCGCCGTCAAAGCCATCAAAGGTGGCGGTGAGGGCATGGTCGCCGCCGAGGATGGGCTCAAACCTGCGGGATTGCAGCGTCAGGGCATTGCCGCTGTCGGTCTCCCGCAGGAGCACCTCGCCCTTCTGGTTCAGGAAAGTCAGCCGCACGCGGGCCTTCCAGCCATGCACCTCCATCAGCACCGTCAGCTTGCCGCAGCGCAGCGTGGCCCGGTTGTCTTCGATGGCGATGTCCACGTCCTCCGCCATCGGTGCATCCAACAGGGCATAGCGGTTGTCCGCCACATCACCCATCAGCACTGCGCGCACACGGGCGCTGTCTGGCCCCCAGGGCTCAACCACCACAGTTTCGCCGTGATTGCGGAAAATCACCTGCTGGCCCTGCTGCTCAAAGAATGTCATGTCGATCGCTCCTTTTTGAGGTTCTCAGCGCCTGCCTCTGCCGGGGCCGCCCATACCGCCTCGTCCGCCAGAGCCGCCCATACCGCCTCGTCCGCCAGGGCCGCCCATGCTGCCGCGACCGCCGGGACCGCCTATGCTGCCGCGACCGCCAGGACCGCCCGCCGGACGGGAAATGCCGCCAGGACGATCCATGCGATCCATCCGCTGCTGGCGCGGGGGCTGGGGCGCATTCTGATGGGCGGGACGCGGGGGCTCCTGCTTGCGGGTGTGATATCTGGACATCGCAGGCTTCGGATTGGTGCGCAGAACCATGGGGCGCTGGGCAGCCGTGCGTTGGATGGCCGAGCGCTGCAGCAGCGTGCGCGCCGCAGCAGCCACCGTCGCGGCAATGCCGCCGGCTTCTGCCGCCTGAACATCTGCTTCGCGTTCGTTCGCTGACCAGGAGTCGGGCGCGGTTTCTCCTGTGTGCTGGTGGTAAACGTGGTTGTGGAAATCGATCAGGAACCGGGCCAGGCGGGAATCCTTGTCGCTGCTGATCTCAAAGCGCAGCGATGTGCCGATTTCCAGCGTGCCGTCCTGCTGCCAGCCATCCCTGTCCACGCAGGAGATGGCGCCGGTGATAAAGGCCTCCCAGGAGCGGCTGCCCTCATCGCCGTCGCATTTGTAGTACAGGCCGGTGTCGGTCAGGGCGAAGGCTTCCTTGATCGAGCCCAGCAGGGACACATGGTCGTACAGCAGATACACTCTCTCCTGGTCAGGAATGCCCATGGCAGAGCGGGCGCTGTCGGCACTCAGGAGCGGGTTGCCAAAGCAGCTTTCGTCCAGCTCGGACAGCTTTTCGCTTTCACCCATCTCAAGGAGCGTTTCCACGCAGAGCTCCTCCAGCGTGGGCATAGCAGCCGCCTTGGCGTCGCTCTCGTTGTAGTGGGCATTGGGTACGGTGGTATCACAGTATTCGCAGGTCAGAAAGGCCTGGGTAGTGTTGGGCGTCAGGGTTGCGCCGCAGCTGGAACAGATGAGCTTTTCCATGTGTCCGACTCCTTTGCAGATTGATTCCATGTTGGGGTACGATCCTTACGGATTGGCCTCCGCCAGCAGCGCTTCGAGCTTTTCCAGTGTCACGGAGCCTACCGCATTGTAGGTGATGATGCCGTTTGGGTCGATGACAATCGTCTGGGGCAGCATGGTGGAGCCGTTGAAGGCCTTGATTACTGCGCCGGTCTCATCCAGGGCGAAGGGCATCTGATAATCGAACTTCGCCAGATAGCCCTCCACATCATCCGTCACCAGATCGGAGTGAATCGCCACCACCGCCACGCTGCCGTCGTACTTTTCATACACCTCGTCGAAATGGGGCAGCTCGTTGCAGCAGGGGGTACACCAGGTTGCCCAGAAGTTCACGATCACGGTCTCTCCGCGGTGCTCGCTCAGGGTGAAGGGCGTTTCCTGCCCATAGACTGGTACGGTAAAGTCCGGCGCGCGCATGCCGACTTCGTGTCCCACGGGGGTATCGTCTTCGGGCGTGGCCGTCACGGCGGGGGTGGCTGCGCTGTCCGGCTGCACAGCTTCGCTCTCAGGCTGGTTGAAGTACCACAGCGCGCCTGCCAGCAGCACCAGTGCCGCGCACCAGGCAATGATCCGCCTGCGCCGGATGCTCTTCTTCTTTTCAGGGGCGGCGGAAGCGATCTCCGGGCCGTGCAGCGTGATCTTGCCTGCCTTGAAGGAGATGGCCTTGGTGGGGCAGACATCCATGCAGGCGCCGCAGTGGATGCATTCGTGATCGCCCACATGACGGATATCCATCTGACAGTGGCTGACGCAGCGTCCGCAGTCGGTGCACTTGCTTGCTTCAACCTTCACGCCAATGACAGCGACCTTCGCGAACAGGCCGTAGATCGCCCCCAGCGGGCACAGGAAACGGCAGAAGGCGCGGTAGATGAACACGCAGGCCGCTACGATCACCAGCAGGATCACAAACTTGCGGGTGAAGAGAATGCCCAGCATGGAGAACTTATCCGCATTGACCGGATTGGACAGCAGGCCGATGGCGCCTTCGAAGGTTCCGGCAGGGCAGATGTACTTGCAAAAAGCCGGTACCGGGTAGCTCTGCAGGGCATACCACAGGGGGATGATGACCACGAAAATCGCCAGAATGACATATTTGAGCCAGCTGAGGACGCGGGTCACGCGTCCTTTTTTGACCTTGGGCGTGGGAATCTTGTAGAGCAGCTCCTGGAGCAGGCCCACCGGGCAGAGGAAGCCGCAGATGGTGCGGCCCAGCGTGAGCCCGAAGAGCAGCAGGATGCCCAGCACATAGGTGGGCGTGCGGCTGCCGGAAGACGCGATGGCGTTTTGCAGCGCTCCCAGCGGGCATGCGCCGATGGCGCCGGGGCAGGAGTAACAGTTGAAGCCCGGCAGGCAGAGCATCTTGCTGCTGCCGGTATAGATGTTGCCGGTGATGAAGCCCTTGACGTGCGCGTTGTACAAAAGGGCGGCATAAAGCTGGATGAGCCTGCGCTGGGTGGGCAGGTGACTCCTGATCCATTGCATCATCTTAGCCAAGGCCGATACACTCCGTACAGATATTGATAGCCTTCACCAGCACATCCCGCAAACCGCCGTTCATCACACCCAGCATGATGAACACGGCAGCTACGGCATACAGAAGCACCCGCACGGCATTGGTCGGAATGCGGCGCACGGCGGCTTTGTCCTGCGGTGCGGCCTTGGGGGCGTCCTTGAGTGCGGCGATCTCCCGCTCCACGCTTGCATCAAAGGCGTAAGAGGCGGCGATGACCGTCGCAAAGGCTACCAGCACCAAGGGAGCTACATGACGGAGCATCTGCCCCATGACCATTTCCAGATCCCAGGAGACAAAAAATTTGCCGTTGAGCAGATAGGCCAGGCACAGCGCTGCGTCACAGAGCACGACAACCGTGATGGCGGAGCACAGCAGCTTGCGGACGCGCTCCTCCGCCCGGGCGGCCTCCGGCAGCTCCGCCACGCGGGCCTTCATCAGGCGCAGGCGGTTCTGCGGCGTAAGGGCCGTGCGCTGAGCAGGCGCTGTTCCCGCGGCAGTTTCCATCACCAGCGCTGCAAGTACCAGCAGCATGTAGAGAATCAGCACTGGCATCAGCGCCTGTAGACGGGCCGCCACGATCTCCACGCTGTATACGGGGGACAGATGCACGCCGTTGGCGTCCAGGTTGGAGGGCGCATTGCCATCCAGATAGATATCGATGCACTGCCATGCCAGCAGCGCCATCACCAGCACGGTCATGACGGCGACTGCCCAGCGCATCCATGACATTCTTTTCAACATGAACTTCGTCCTTTCCTCAGGATGCTTTGATTATAGCATACGACACTGCGCCATGCAACCTGTCGCCCGGTGCTCAAAACAAAGAAAGAACAGATTTTCGGCAGGATGCGCCATTGACATATGCTGATTTTACCACGTATAATATCATCATTCCATTCCGCAAGGAGGTTGTTTTGATGAAGAAAATGCTGTCCCTGCTGCTGGTGCTGCTGCTGTGCCTTGGCAGCGTTGCCATGGCTGAGGATGCGGCCGAAGTGACCGTGTACCAGATGGGCGACAAGATCGAAGATTTCACCGTCACCACCTTTGACGGCAAGACCGTGACTCTCTCCGAGGTGCTCAAGGAGAAGGACATGGTGCTTATTAATATCTGGGCCACCTGGTGCGGCCCCTGCCGCAACGAGTTCCCCTTCATGGAGGAAGCGTACAAGCAGTATCAGGACAAGGTCGAGATCATCGCCCTGTCCTGTGAACCCACCGATACCGACGATGTGCTGGCTGAGTTCGTGGCCGAGCTGGGCATGACCTTCAACGTCGCGCAGGATACCGTGGGCATGGCGGACAAGTTTGACGTGTCTGCAATCCCCACCTCCGTCGTCGTGGATCGCAATGGCACCATCTGCTTCTGGGAGGCTGGCTCTCTGCCGGACGTGGGCTCCTTCACCCGTCTGTTTGACGTGTTTGTGGCGGAGGACTACACCGAGTCCGTGATGCTGGACGCCATCCCGCTCATGAAGCCCAATGTGGCTGCGGCTGCCGAGGCTGATCTGGCTGCTGCGCTGGATGTTGCCAATGCTGCCAACCCCGCTGACGAGTATACCTGGCCCATGGTCGTGACCGAGAAGGATGGCCGCACTGTCGTGGCCTCTACCAATGCGACCTACGGCTCTAGCGAGGCGATGGTCAGCACCGCTGTTGCTGCCAAGGCTGGCGACGCGATCGTCGTGACCTTCAAGACCTCCACCGAGACTGCCTGTGACCTGCTGAACATCGCCATCAACGGCGAAGTGGTCAAGGTTTTCGGCGGCGAGCACGACTGGATGACCTACGCCATCCCGGTCGAGGCTGACGGCGACTACACCGTGGCCCTGTCCTACGTCAAGGACATGATGGCCGAGGCTGGCGAGGACTGCGTGTGGGTGGACAGCGTTGCTGTTGTCTCCGGCGATGACGCTGCTGCCGCGCTGGCTGCCAACCCCGCCTACCCCGTGACCGAGGAAGTCACCCTGAACGTGACCAACCCCGAGGCCAAGGAAATCGTCATCGGCGATCCTGACGGCATCTTGGCTTCTGCCTTTGGCGATGCGAAGTACTACATCATTAATGGCGACGCCGCTTCCTTCTCCGCGACTCTGCCCGCTGATGTGGACCCTGAAGGCGCCTTCTTCTACTCCTATTACGATGGCTCCACCACTGGCGTGACCCAGGGCATGACCGCTGACGGCTATGCCATCACCAAGGGCGTGGACGCGCTGGAGACCACCGGCTACACCTACGCTTACCTCGCGCTGTACCTTGATCCCAACGGCTCCCAGATGGTGATGGCGGTCTACTTCATGAACGAGGAGAACGTCAACCAGTTCGTGACCAACAACGGCCTGGGCGCCTGGAACTACGCCGACGGCACCGCTCCCTCCACCTCTGCGCTCCCTGGCGAGCAGGTTGAGGTGCTGACCGAGGCTACCTACACCGTGAAGTACGTCGATCAGGACGGCAATCCTGTGGCGGGCGTTATGTGCCAGGTCTGCGATGAGGAGACCTGTCAAGTCTACACCTCTGACGAGAACGGCGTGTGCGAATTCACCCTGGCTCCCTACGCCTGGGAGATTCACACCCTGAAGGTTCCCGAAGGCTATGAGGGCGATACCGAGACCATCACCATCGCTCCTGTGGAGGGCGGCGAGCTGGTCTTCACCCTGACCAAGGTGTAATCAAACTACAGGCAAAATGGGGGCTGCTGCAGACAATGTGCTGCAGCAGCCCCTTTATGGTGTGGTCATTCCTTTTTACTCATAGCGAAGGCCGAAATTCAGCTCGTAGTAGCTGCCGTGCGCATCGCGGTAGGCATAGGCCTTCCCGTTCTCGTCCTTCATGGCCTCGGGCATGTACCGATCCTTGTCATAGCCGGGGACGTCGTTGGGCGAGATGCATACGCCATCCTGATTGACTGCCAGCACCTCGTCGCCCCGGGGGAGCGTGATGGGCAGCTTGCCGGTGGGGCAGCAGCGGCCAAAGAGGATGTCCAGCGTTGCGGCGGGGTACGTCTCAAAGCCGGCAGTCAGCGCATCGGCATGGCGCTCCACATTGCCCACCAGCCAGGCCAGCGGGAAGTTGATGTTGGCGATCACCTTGCCGCCTCGTGCATGAACAGATGCAGCGATTTCTGCAATGCGTCCGGCGCCGGACAGGGTGGTCTCCCGATGCGTTTCCTGCATGGGACGGCAGAGTTCGTCCACATTGGGAACCTTCTTGTCCTCGCAGATATCCAGTTCCAGATAACCGGCGGTGGCGGTGAAATAATCGCCGGAGGAGGGGCTGACGAAGAGGATTGCCATATCTGCCTCGCGGTAATCCGCGGTGAGCGTTACGTCCTCTGCCAGCATGGATCGCAGCGCCCTGGTTGCCGCTGCGCCGGCTTCCGGCTTCTTGCAGAAGGCCTCGGCATATACCTTTTTTCCGGCACAGCGCTCAGCCGTCAGGGGCAGGGTGCCGTCATTTTTCAGCAGGACGACGGACTGCCGGTGCGCGGCTTCCGCATGGGCCCAGTCGGCAGGGTCTGCGCAGATCTCCACCGCCTTCCGGGCGTCGCGGTAGGTGTTCTCGAACATACCCAGGGCAAACATCTCCGTCAGCGTGCGGCTCACGGCACGATCCAGCACCGCGTCATTCAGAGTGACCATATCCGGGGTGATGCCCTCCGGCAGGGTGTGGGTATCGTAGTAGCCGTTGGTCGCCCGGTCGTAGGCCTCGCGCCCATAGGCGTTGTCAAACAGGCCGGAGATCACGTCGACGCCGGCATGGTTCACGGCAAAGCCGATGCGCTCCGGTTCATCAAGCATCTCCACGCCCCACTTCATGTTGTGCACGATGCCCGTATCAGAGTTGATGTAGCCCTCAAAGCCCATCTGTCCCCGGAGGATATCGTGAATGAAGACGCGGTTGTAGGCAAAGCCGTAGGGGTCAAAGCACACATCCTGCCCCTGACAGTCCTGCTGCACAGCAGACTTGTGTGCGGCGGGCTTGGAGTAGTAGGGCATGATGGAGGAGGTGTGCTTCTCCACCGCTGCCTTGAAGCCGGGCATATGATACTTCTGCAGGCTGCCGGGCGTGGCGTAGACGTTCCACTGTCCTGCTGCATAATGCGGGTCGAAGCCGTTTTCACGCGCGCCGCCGCCAGGGAAATGCTTGGTCGTTACGGCAACGCCCGTGTCCGTCACCCCTTCTTCACTGCCTTGGATGAGCGGGATGATATGCGCCATGATTTCGCTGATGAGGGCCGGGTCCTCGCCGAAGGTGCCGTAGCTGCGCTGCCAGCGGGGATCGGTCATGCAGTCGGCCATGTACATGTAGCCCTTGCGCAGATTGCAGGCCTCCCAGCTGCGGCGGACGGCCTGCGCCCACTCATCAGCCACCCCGATGCCGCTGCCTTTTACGGCTGCTGCAATGCCCAGCGTGCCGGGCCAGGTGGGGAACACGCCGCCCGCGTCGTTCATGCCGAAGACGAGCTCGCCATTTTCATTGCGGGAGTTGGACGCCACCGACACCGGCACAAAGCGCTCACACTCCTCGGCGACGGCCTGCAGCTGGTTCAGGTAATCCGCCATATCCTCGGGCTGGGCGTTTTCGCGCACGATGGTGTGACGGGCGAACCAGTCCTTGATCAGCGTGGTGGTGCCGGGCAGATGCTGCTCGCCAAAGATGGTCTTCTGATGTACCTCCGCCTCATCCAGCACGCCCGATTCATCAGGCGCCGCCACATGCCCCGGCAGGCGGGGGCTGGGATACTTCGGCCCCATGCGCCAATCGGAGATGAACAGCTGAGCAATCTTCTCATCCGCCGTCATCAGCTTCACATAGGCTGCGGCGCGCTGGGCTGCGGGGAGCCGCCAGTCATTGACGGCAGAGACCGTGCCGGAGCCGTCGATGTCCTTGAAGTACAGCCCTTCCGCCTCAATGATGGGCCGTGCCACGGTGGTGATCACCGGGCCGTTGGGATTTCGGTAGGTCCTGAAATGCGCGCTTGCCTTCTTTGCCATGGTCATTCCTCTTTCCACTGCCGTATTGGTCTGTCATTATTCATCGCCGCCGGATGCTCCGACGTGCATGCGCTGGCTCTATCATAATCCATTTGGCTGCCGGTTCGCAAGTGCTTTTGCAAAAATGCGTCAGGCAGGGCGACCCCATTCAAATCCCCATTTTCACAATGGTAGAAAAGGTTGGCATACACACCGACCACGAACTGGTCATTACTTACCCCCGTACTCCTCCGCAGAAGGGGCCGCCTCTCACCACCTCAGAAGAGCGGACAAGCCGCGGGCGACGCGAGACGACCGTAGGGGGTCGAGCCAAAGGCGCTCAGCCCAATCGCGAAACGGGCATCCAGAGGGTCGAAGACCCTTTGGCGGGGTGCAAGGGCAGACCCCCTGCCCGCCGGAGGACCTCAAATGAGGTCGATCTGTGTGCCAGGCCGCAGGCATTTACAAAGCGCTGCATCCGTGCTATAAATGTAGGGAATACCTTGCTGCAAAGGAGTCCGCTATGGAGAATCTGATCCTGTCCTTTAACGTCGTGCTGCCACTGTTCCTGTGCATCATCCTGGGCTATTTTCTGCGGCGCATCGGCATGATGGACGAACCCATCCGCAAGAGCCTCAACAGGCTCTGCTTCAAGGTCTTTCTGCCCATCTACCTCTTTGACAACATCTACACCACCGATATTTCCGCCGCCTTCAATCCCAGGCTGATCGTCTTTGGCGTCACTGCGCTGCTGGTGCTGTTTGCTGTGCTGATGATTTTCATCCCCCGGATCGAACCGGAAAATCCGCGCCGGGGCGTGATGATCCAGGCCATCTTCCGCAGTAATTTTGCGCTTTTTGGCCTGCCTGTGGCGCTCTCGCTGTGCGGCGAGGAGCACATGGGTCCGACCTCCCTGCTGGTGGGCGTGACGGTGCCGGTCTTCAACGTCCTGGCGGTGGTGGCGCTGGAAACCTTCCGCGGCGGCAGGCCCAGCGTGCGCAAGATGATCCGGGGCATTGCCACCAACCCGCTGATCATCGCATCGCTTCTGGGCATTGCCTTCAACCTTCTGGGGATCGGCCTCCCTTCGGCGGTGCACAAGAGCGTGACGGATCTGGGGCGCGTCGCCACGCCGCTTTCGCTGGTGGCGCTGGGCAGCTCGTTTATGTTCTCCAGCGTCAGCGGGTTCAGGAGGCAGCTGGTCATCGCTGTTGCCGGCAAGCTGATCGTCAGTCCGTTGATCATGGTGACGCTCGGCGCGCTGCTGGGTTTCCGGGGGGAGACGCTGGTGCCGGTGCTCATCATGTTCGGCGCGCCTACGGCAGTATCTTCCTTCCCCATGGCGCAGCAGATGGATGGCGACGGTGAGCTGGCCGCGTCGCTGGTGGTGTTCACCTCGGGGTTGTCCATCCTGAGCATCTTCCTGCTGGTCTTTGCCCTCAAGCAGCTGGGGCTGATCTGACGACAATCAAATGCGCTGACCATCTGGTGCGGTCAGCGCATTTTGTTTTACCGGAAGCCCCAGGCCTGCAGGTTCATGAAGCTCCTGCGCAGGCACTCAAAGGGATCCTCGCCATTGCAGTCGTCCTGCTCCACAAGCATGTACTGCGTGCCGCCCTTCTCGGCCATGTCAAACACGCGGGCAAAGTTGATGTTGCCCTCGCCGATTACGGCCATCTTCCGGCCATAGGCGAAATCCTTGAGGTGGATGCAGGGGATGCGTCCCGCCAGCTTCTCCAGCCACTGGGCCGGATCGCCGCCGCCTGCCTGCACCCAGTAGGTGTCCAGGGTGAAGCCCATCACATCCGCCGGAATATCCTGCAGCAGCTTGTCCAGCACCACCTCGCGGCCCAAACGCTTGAATTCCTGATCGTGGTTGTGGTACATGAAGTACTTTCCGTTTTCCTTCAGCGTTTTCGCCACCGGCAGGTAAGTTTGGAGGAAGTGCCCGTAGGAGGTTTCTTCCTTTGATTCGTCAAAGGCGTACCAGCCCAGGCCCACATTCGGGCAGCCAAAGACGTCGTGGTCTGCCGCGACCTGCTCGGCGCCGGATTGCAGGCGGTCAGCAGGCGTGTGGGTCAGCACGCAGGTCAGACCATTGCGGTCAAGCTCCTTTTTGAGCCACTGCGGCTCAAAGGCACAGGTGCCGCTCACCTGCACCGTGGTATAGCCGATATCCGCTACCTTTTTGAGCGTCTCCGCAAAGCCCTCCAGCGTGCGGCAATGCTCGCGAACCGTATACAGCTGTGCGCCGATCTTCATGCCAATATCCTCCTTGTGAACGATGAATGTATCCTTATTATACATCCGTTCGCGGCCGATGGCAAGGGAGAAGCAGATTCATGCTTGACTTTGCGCAGGGAATATGGGACAATAGCAGACAGGAAAATGCGTCAAACATGATATATACAGGAGGAACTCCCATGGCACGATTCATTCTCTCTGCCTTTGCGGATGAAGCCTGCGCCAGCCTGGATGGGCAGCTGCGCGTTTTGCAGCAGGAGGGCATCCCGCTGCTGGAGCTGCGCGGCGCAGACGGTAAGAACTGCTCCGCCCTGACGCTGGAGGAGGCCGCCGTGATCCGCCGCAAGCTGGACGATGCGGGTATTGGCCTGTCTGCCCTGGGATCGCCCTATGGCAAGTATCCGCTGGCTGAGCCTTTCCAGAAGCATCTTGACCTGTTTAGGCACGGGCTAGATCTGTGCGATAAGCTGGGCTGCAAGCGCATCCGCATGTTCTCCTTCTACCCGGCGGAGGGCAGCGACCCTGCCGACGGACGCGCAGAGGTACTCGACCGGCTGGAGACGATGATTTCCCTGGCGGAGCAAGCCGGCGTGCTGTTGGTGCACGAGAATGAGAAGGGTATCTACGGCGATAGTGCCGGGCGCAATGCTGATCTGCTGAACCATTTCGGCAGCCGTCTCGGCTTTGCCTTTGACCCGGCGAATTTCATCCAGTGCGGCGTGCAGCCCCTGGACGCCTGCAAGACCCTGGGCGAACGCATCACCTACATGCACATCAAGGATGCGCTGATGGCTGACGGCGCGGTGGTCTGTGCAGGGCATGGCGACGGTCATGTGCCGGAGATTCTTGCCCAGCTGAATGCGGCCCGCCAGGATGACGTAATCCTGACCATCGAACCCCATTTGACGGTTTTCAACGGCCTGCAGGATTTACAGAGCGAGGAACTCAAGCACCACGAGAGCTATCCCGACAGCCGCACCGCATTTCACGCAGCCACAGCCGCGCTGAAGGAAATTCTGACGGCGCTAAAATAAGAACTTTGGCTCTGAGGCAGGGGGAGACCTTAGTCTCCAGTAATTCCTGCCGACCTCCGCAAGAGGTCGCCGCCTCCTGCTGCAATAGAAGTGCAGACAAGATTCGAGCCAAAGCGCGCCCAACAAAGCACAAGCAGATTTCATCCCTTGAATTTACAATGTAAGTGCAACAGCCAAAAGAAATAGTGACTCAAAGAGGAAACTCCTTTAGAATAGTGTTTGCGGACAACTACGAAAGGAGCAACTCAATGAGCCACTACCAACATCTTAGCATAAAAGAGCGG
>JAFUOR010000044.1 GCA_017481825.1 Clostridia bacterium | reverse complement strand
CCTGCTGGGCGAAGAAAAGGCATCCGTTTCCGCCCGGGAGCTGGAATCCTGCCTGCGGGAGTCCCTGGACAACCTGCGCCTGTGCGGCGTCATTACCTATCTGGACTGCCGCTGCGAGGGACAGGCTGCCGTGAAACAGATCATCGCCATGTACGACCTGTTTGAGGAAGTGACAGAAAAGCTGCTGGGGCAGCTCAGCGCCATGATGGTAACGGCAGAGTATGCAGAAAACGCCCTGCGGCTGCGTATCCAGGCTGGCTGCAAAGAGGCGCTTTCCGCTTTGCCGAGCTTTACGCTGAGCGGCGGCACCGTCACCTGCGATGCTCAGGATGAAGACCTGATCATCGAAGCAATGTTGCAGGGAGGTGTTCAGGCATGATGACCTACGCCTCCCTCCCCATGGCACTCAAAACCATCATTTCCACGCTGCTGTTTTTGACGATGGTGGCGGGCATTTGCACCTGCCTCCTGGTGAGCAAAAAGCAAGGATGGGTCAAGCTGATCCTTCTGCCGGTATGCACAGCGGTCGTTGCCGCCATGCTGCTTCTGTACGCCTCCGTGATCCGCGCAGAACGCGCCCCGGCGCATATCCCTGCCATCTCCCTGTGGTTCGAGCAGCAGTCGGTGATCTTCTCCCTGCTGGTGTGGCTGGCCATCGCCGCATTCTTCGGCATGGTCATTGCCGAGGAAATCAACCGCCGCAGGAAGGCCATCACGCCTTCCTCCATCAAAGAAAGCCTGGATCATCTGGAAACGGGCCTGTGCTTCTCCCAGCCCAATGGCCTGGTGCTGCTCACCAATCACCGGATGAACGAGCTGAGCCACGCCATCTTCGGCAAGGCGCTGCAAAATGCGAATCTGGTCTGGTCTGCGCTGACCGGCGGTCAGCCTGTGGCAGGCGCGGAGCGCCTTGCTTCCGGCCAGCAGCCTGAATTTCATCTGCCAGACGATACCATCTGGACATTCCACCGTGAAGAACTGGACGGCACCCTTCAGATCACCGCTGCGGATACCACCCATCAGCATCAGTTGGTGAACGAGCTGCGCGCCAAGCACCGCGAGCTGGAAGAGATGAACACCCGCATCCGCAGCTACGGCGACAAAGTTGATGAGTACGTCATCGCCCGCGAACGCCTGGAGACCCGCGTGAACCTCCACGGCTTCCTGGGCCAGGCGCTGCTGATGACCCGCCACTATCTGCAATACGAGTCCGGCGACGCGAAGAAGATCATCGACATCTGGCAGCGCAACATCGACGTGCTGCGGCTGGAAGCCGAACCCCAGCAGGAAACCGATTCCCTGGCCAGCCTCCGCAATGCCGCCAAGGCCATCGGTATGCAGGTGCATGTCAGCGGACAGCTGCCGGAAAACGCACAGCAGCGCAAGCTCATTGCCGCCATCGGCGCGGAAACGCTGACCAACGCCGTCCGCCACGCAGGAGCAAAGCAGCTGTGGATCGATGTGGAGGAAACCGCTACGGCGCATATCATCCGCTATACCAACGACGGCGCTGACCCGTCCGCACCTGTCACCGAGGGTGGCGGCCTGAGTACCGCCCGCAGGAAAATCGAGACCGCAGGCGGACAGATGCGAATCGACACCGAACCGCGCTTCATGCTGACCATCATCTTTGAGAAAGGGGTGACGATGGATGTATAACGTACTGATCGTGGAAGACGATCCCATGGCAAGAAAGCTGCTGGAGATTTTCGTTGCTACCAGCGACCAATATCACCTGGTTCCCTCCCTGGACAGCGCCGCCATGGCGGAGCTTTACTGCATGACCAACCAGGTTGATCTGATCCTGATGGACGTCTGCACCGCCATGGACGCCAACGGCATCGAAGCGGCAGAAAAGCTGAAGAAGCTATATCCGCAGATCAAGATCATCATCATCACCAGCCAGCCGGAATACAGCTACATCGCCCATGCCCGCAAGATCGGCGTGGAGAGCTTCTGGTACAAGGAGCCTACCGCCGACGCCCTGCTGAAGGTGATGGACCGCACCATGGCGGGCGAATCCATCTATCCGGATTCCGCCCCCATCACCCGCCTGGGCGCAGCGCTGAGTAATGACTTCACCGACCGCGAGCTGGAAGTCCTGCGTGAGCTGGTCAGCGGCAAAACCGACGCCGCCATTGCAGAAACCCTGTGCCTGTCTGTCGCCCGGGTGAAGCAGCACATCCAGCGCATCCGTGAAAAAACCCAGTTTGCCAACCGCACCGAGCTTGCCGTCCGGGCAAGAGAAAGTGGGCTGGTGATCGGGGATTACAAGCCGATGTAAAAAAATCAAGGCTCCCTGACCTTTATCGGTCAGGGAGCCTTGGTGTTTTCTTACCTTCCCGTGGTATAGATCTTCTTGGCGGCGGGGCGCTCCTTGGCCTTGTCGGCTTCGGCGGCGTTCTTGCGGGCGGCTTCCTTGTCGGCAGCCATTTCCTCTACCGTTTTGGTATGCAGGCGGGCAGCGCCTTCGGTTTCGATGGGCGGGATCAGCGTACCTTCGGCCTCGGCCTTGGCCCAGCGAGCCTTGGCGCGCTGGATCTCCTCGGCGTACTGAGGCAACCATTCCGCCTGGGCGATGAGCATCTCGTCCACCATCTGCCAGATTTCCTCGGTATTGCACACAGCGCCCACCAGGGGATCCATCATCATGGCTTGGCGCAGCAGGTCGATGTCCCCGTGGGCGGCGGCTTCCACGGCCAGGCGCTGCACGGTGATGGTGCTCTGGCAGCAGGCGGCGCAGCCCAGGGGCAGGTCGCCCAGCACCGGGGTGTTGATGCCGAAGGTGTCCACAAAGCCGGGGACCTCCACCACGCAGTCGTCGGGCAGGTTGGTGATGACGCCGTTGTTGATCACATTGAAGTGGCCGCGGTAGACGCGCCCGGTCTCGATGGACTCGATGATCCAGCTGCCATGCTCCTG